>PBMU01000033.1 GCA_002722775.1 Rhodospirillaceae bacterium | reverse complement strand
GTCGAAGGCCTTCATCATCTCGGCCGTTGCCTTGCGGTCCTCGAATTTTCCAACGTTGATGAATTTGAATCCGGGCAGTTTGGCAACATTGATAGCTACTGGCCCGTCCGGGCGAAACACGGTCGCATTCACACCTTCGGGCATGACGTCCACTCGTTCCGGATCTACATCGTTATCCGCCAGGACGCCGCGAGCCCAGTCAGATGGTACCCAAATCCGGTCGACCATTGCCAACGGTTCGGCCCAGTGATCCGGCAACTTCGTACTGTCCCAGACCGTGTAACCGATCCTTGGGCCCGGCGCGTCTTTCAGGATGTAAAAGGCCGAACCAAGCGACAAGCCAATTGAGACCAGCGGTCGGTCGGGAAAATGGCTTCGCAATAGTTCCCGATCTCGGTAGACGTCTTCGTCATAGTGTTTGGGGGAGTTCTGTTGCCACTGGGTACAGGTTAGTGCCAAATGCTGGGACATGCCTAGAAAAAATTCCCGTGCATGAACGGCATAGCCTAAATAGCCCTGTGTGTTGCTGATCGTATGGACTATGGGGTCGATCATTTAATTAACCGGCAGTAGTCTTCAGTCTAGTAGTGGACTTTGCAGACCATCGTCCATGCTCTAAGTCAATGGCCCCATAGCCTCGTGACCACAATACGGCAAGCCCCCATGCCCTATGCTTCTCTGAGAGAATTTATCGACAGGCTCGAACGAGAGGGGCGCCTCGTGCGTGTAACCGAACCCGTATCACCGCAGTTGGAGATCACTGAGATCCAGACGCGTTTATTGGCCGAAGGGGGCCCTGCGGTGTTGTTCGAAACTGTGACGCGGCCCAACGGCATTCCGTACCGAATGCCAGCGCTAGCCAATTTGTTCGGCACGGTGGAACGGGTGGCATGGGGTATGGACCGTGAGCCTGGCGAACTTCGTGCGGTTGGAGAAACTTTGGCCTTTTTGCGGCAACCAGAACCACCGGGTGGTTGGCGTGAGGCGGTGGGCATGCTGCCCCTGTTGAAATCGGTGATGGCGATGAAGCCACGCACCGTCTCCTACGGGCCGTGCCAGGATGTAGTACTAGAAGGTCAGGACATCGACCTGTCGACACTGCCGATTCAGACCTGTTGGCCGGGCGAGCCGGCCCCACTGATTACCTGGCCACTGGTCGTGACGCAGGGCCCCGGCGGGCGGCGAGAGGATGCCTACAATCTCGGCATTTACCGGATGCAGATCACTGGCCGGAACACAACGTTAATGCGCTGGCTTAAGCATCGCGGCGGCGCGCAACATCACGCGCGCTGGAAGGCCAATCGGACAGAACCACTTCCGGCGGCGGCAGTGATTGGAGCTGATCCCGGAAGCATCCTCGCTGCCGTCACCCCGATACCGGACACGCTGAGCGAGTATCAATTCGCCGGTCTATTGCGTGGTCAGAAAGTCGATCTCGTCGACTGTAAGACCATTCCGATGAAGGTACCAGCCGAGGCTGAGATCGTGATCGAGGGGCATGTCTCTCTCGAGGATTATGGCGACGAGGGGCCGTATGGCGACCACACAGGCTACTACAATGCGGTCGAGCAGTTTCCGGTCTTCACGGTCTCGGCCATTACCATGCGCCAAGATCCGATATATCTTACCACTTTCACCGGTCGCCCGCCGGACGAACCCTCGGTATTGGGTGAGGCGTTAAACGAGGTGTTCATCCCGTTGTTGCAACAACAGTTTCCGGAAATCAGCGATTTCTGGTTGCCGCCGGAAGGGTGTTCGTACCGCATCGCGGTAATTTCGATACGCAAGGCTTATCCCGGTCATGCAAAACGGGTAATGATGGGTGTTTGGTCCTATCTACGGCAATTCATGTATACCAAATGGCTGATTGTAGTTGATGACGATATTAATGCGCGGGACTGGAAGGACGTGATGTGGGCGGTCTCGACCCGCATGGACCCAGCGCGTGATATCACGTTGGTCGACAATACGCCGATCGACTACCTGGATTTTGCAGCTCCCGAGCCGAGTCTTGGTAGCAAGATTGGCCTGGATGCTACCAACAAATGGCCGCCAGAGACTAAGCGGGATTGGGGCACTGAGATCCGGATGGACCGCGCGATCGTAGATTTGGTCGATCGGAAATGGGACAGTTACGGCCTGCCGGGCAGCGGGAAGGCGGTCTGGTGATCTCAAAGCCTGACTTGCACCCTTTTGTCTTGCAGCTTATCTCAGTTGTTTGGACTTTCAAGGAGCCGCCATGGACAAGGACCAGCAGATCGATCTCCTCCAAGGCCTGATTGAAAGGGCTCGACGCGCCGGCGCTGACTCCGCCGACGGGGTTTTCATCGAAAGCCGCTCTATGTCTGTAGCTCAGCGTCTAGGAAAGCCGGAGGCGGTCGAACGATCCGAGGAACAAGATGTTGGGTTTCGAGTCTTCGTCGGCAAAAGGCAGTCCGTGGTGTCGACTACGGATACTAAAGCGGGCAATCTTGTGGAACTGGTTGATCGTGTGATCGCCATGGCAAGGGTAGCGCCGGAGGACCAATACGCTGGGCTTGCCGAGCCTGGCGAGATCGCCCAGTCGATCCCCGAGTTCGACATGTTTGACTCAACCGAACCACCGGCCGAGCGATTGATAGAGCGCGCGGCGACCGCCGAAGAAGCAGCGCTCGGGGTAAAGGGCGTGACTAATTCCGAGGGCGGTGAAGCTGGATGGTCGGCGAGCCGGGTCACACTGACCGCTAGCAACGGATTTACCGGCAGTTACCAACGGTCAAGCCATAGTGTGAGTGCAGTGGTTTTGGCTGGTGAGGGCCAGGGCATGGAGCGTGACTACGACTATTCTGCCACCGTCTACGAAAGTGATCTCGAGGATGCTGCGGTTATCGGGAAGTCGGCGGGTCAGCGCGCAGTGCGCCGTCTCAATCCCCGCCGTCCCCGATCGGCGACAGTGCCGGTGGTCTATGACCCACGAGTAAGTCGTAGCCTAATAGGACACCTTGCCGGGGGACTAAATGGCTCCTCTATTGCCCGGGGGACGAGCTTCTTAAAAGACGCGATGCACAGCGCAATTTTCTCTCAGGGGATCGAGATCCTGGATGATCCACACCGGGCCCGAGGTCTGCGCACAAAACCTTTCGATGCGGAAGGAATTGCGACAATGCGACGTGCGATTATCGATGATGGTCATGTGAGATCCTGGTTTCTAGACCTCGCGACCTCTCGCCAGCTCGGTCAGGCAACAACGGGGCATGCCACGCGCTCGCCTGGCGGAGTGCCGGGCCCTAGCCCGACGAACCTCTTTCTTTCTCCTGGTGAAGCGTCGCCCAGCGAACTAATGGCCGATATTCAGTCAGGTCTCTATGTGACTGAACTAATGGGTATGAGCGTTGACATGGTAACTGGTGACTATAGCCGTGGTGCAGGTGGATTCTGGATTCAGAATGGCGAGATTACGTATCCCGTTAGTGATGTAACCATTGCGGGAAATTTGAAAGACATGTTCGCGGCGCTGACGCCTGCCAACGATCTCGTGCTGCGCTATGGAACAGATGCGCCCACCGTGCGGGTCGACGGGATGACCGTTGCGGGGCCGGGAAATTGAACAAGACTTTCGCCAACTAATCATGCGCCTTGGGCTCCCGAATTTAGCGATTACTGCTTATGTCGAACCGGCTATGTGCTATACACGGCAAAGCAAACGGGCTCAGTCTGCTCCACGATGACGGCTTGCCGCTCTGGATATTGTACCGGTAAAATGCTGCGCTTAGACTGGGAGGTTCAGTCAGGAGCGTTGAACTGATCAGTTTCTGGCAAATTTTGTCCAGGTCGATGTCGGCAATGCATTTCCGCTGGGTCCATAGACAAGGTTGTGGAAACGGAGTGTTGATGCTCCATGTCGGGCGTTGTTGCCTGAGATCGTGGCTCCGTGCACATAGTCATGATATGGTCCGGCCAGCGCTAAACTCTTGAAACTCTGAAGGATCAGACTTCGTGTCCGCCGAATTCACAGAGGTTGGCAAGACCCGCACCCGTCTTCTCGTCCATCGCCTGGTCGCGGACCACGTTCGCCCGCATATTGGACTACTCTTGCTGGCGCTTATCCTCATGGCAGTGGTTGCCGCGACCACGGCCGCACTGGCATTTCTCATGGAAACCATTCTGGATGATGTATTCACCGCTCGCGACCGCGCAACTCTCTACGTGACCGCTACTGTTGTGATGGCTGTGTTTTTGGTAAAGGGTATCGCAACCTATGGCCAGAATGTTTTAGTGAGCTATGTCGGGCAGCGTGTCCTGGCCGACCTCCAGAAAAGTATGTTCACACATCTGCTGCGCGCTGACCTAGCATATTTTTACGGTCAGTCGAGCGGGGGTCTGATCTCGCGCTTCATCAACGACGTCGAGAAGATGCGTGGTACGGTGGCGGCGGTGCTTACCGCAATCGGACGTGACACTCTGACGATCGTCTTCCTAGTCGGCATCATGTTCTATCAGGACTGGCTTCTTACCCTCGCCACGTTCTTCGCTTTCCCGACAGCAATCTTGCCTTTGGTTAGGATCGGTCGGCGCATGCGGAAAGTATCGGCCAACACTCAACACGAACTTGGACAGTTCACCACCTTTCTGAACGAGGTATTCCAGGGTGCGCGTCATGTAAAGGCCTACGGCATGGAAGACTATGAAAGAGCGCGTGCAGGGACCGTGATTGAACAGATCTTCCAATTGGTTTTCCGAGCAGCTCGAACCAAGGCCGCGGCCTATCCGATCATGGAAACCATCGGCGGTTCCGCCATTGTCGTAGTGATTTGCTACGGTGGTTGGCAGGTGATTGAGGGCACGCGATCGACGGGAACTTTCTTTTCTTTCGTCACAGCGTTGCTATTGGCATATGACCCAGTGAAGAAACTTGTGAACCTTAATGCACAGCTTCAGGAGGGCCTCGCGGCCGCTGAAAGAGTATTCCAAATCATGGATGTCGAACCCCGGATCGTGGACGGACCGAGGGCCGAGCCGGTTCAGATAGTCAAAGGTGATATCGGCTTCGAAGAGGTGACTTTCGCCTATAGCGACGACAAGCCAGCATTGCACAACGTTACGTTTTCAGTGGAAGCGGGTAGGACTGTGGCCCTGATCGGACCGTCAGGCGCAGGTAAAAGTACTATTTTGAATTTGATTCCCAGGTTTTTCGAAGCCGAAATCGGCAGAATAACGCTCGATGGTGTCGATATCCGTGAAATTACGATTGCGTCGCTGCGTGCTAATATCGCCTTAGTGAGTCAGGACGTTACCCTGTTCGACGACACTATCGAGGCGAACATTGCCTATGGTCGGGTCGGCGCCACGGCCGAGGAGATAAAGGAAGCCTCTCGCCATGCTGCCGCGGATGCATTCATTGAAGCTTTGCCGGAGGGATACTCCACCGTGGTGGGGGAACACGGTATGAAGTTGTCAGGTGGACAACGCCAGAGAATTGCGATCGCTCGAGCTATGTTGAAGGACTCGCCCATTCTGTTGCTCGACGAGGCAACGTCTTCGCTTGACACGGAGTCGGAACGTGCCGTGCAAAGCGCACTTGCGGAATTGATGCGTGGGCGAACGACCATCGTTATTGCGCACCGTCTTTCGACCGTCCAGTCCGCGGACATGATTCATGTTATCGAGGCAGGCAAAATCGTCGAGACCGGCCGGCATTTGGAACTGCTTGCAAGGGGCGGTGTTTATGCGAAATTGCACAGGTTGCAATTCTCCGACTCGGACGGCGCGGCGATTGCCGAGGTAGCCCAAATTAGGAGCTAACGGGCGGCCATGTTGAAGCGTTTGACCCGCACCAATTTTGGACAGGGGGTCCTGAGCTGGTTGATCGCGGCAGTTATTCGATTTACCGCCTGGTCCATTCGCTGGCACATCGTCAATCCCCGCATAGCCAAGCGTTTCGTTGAGGACGGAGAGATTGCGGTCGGCGTTTTCTGGCACAATCGAATAATGCTCATGACCCACGCTTGGCAAAGCGAATACCCGCTCGCCATGTTGCAATCACCGCATCCGGATGGGCGGGTGATCGCCAGGGCGATCCAAAGACTTGGGTTCAAAACCATCTGGGGATCGTCGACCAAGGGCAAGGGTGGAGCCGCTGGTTTGCGGAAAATTGTAAAAATGCTCGAGAATGGTGTCAATATTGGGATTACGCCGGACGGTCCTCGAGGTCCTCGGATGCGGGTTAGCGCGGGTGTCGTTCTGGCTGCGAAAATTAGCGGATGCCCTGTGGTTCCCGTGTCGTGGAACGTCGAACATCGAAAATTGCTTAACACTTGGGATCGGATGGTTTTGGCTCGTCCATTTAGCCGTGGTGTCTTCGTTTGGGGAGAGCCAATCGCTGTTCCAAAATCGTTGACGAACCAGGAACTTGAGTACTACAGGCTCATTATTGAGAAACAGCTGAACGAGACGAATGCTGAGGCTGACCGATATTTTGGCCACACACCAATCGAGCCAGCGGATCCAAACGACGAAAAGGGAAAGCGCAAACGCGGATGATGTTGCCGCTATACCAGGGAGTCATGACGGTCGGTGCGCCGGTGATCGAGATTCTACTCTCGTGCCGTGCCGGACGTGGCAAAGAGGATCTGGCACGCATGCGAGAGCGCCGGGGTATGACTATTATCCCGCGTCCGGCTGGCGAACTTGTTTGGCTTCACGCCTCCAGCGTTGGCGAGAGCATGGCGTCGCTGGTTCTAGTTGAACGTTTGCTGCATGAGGGCGTGCGACGGACGGTCTTGCTGACTACGGGAACGGTTAGTTCGGCACGGCTTATGGCGGAACGGTTGCCCGAGCGCGCGTTGCACCAGTACGTGCCCGTCGACCGGCCGGCATGGGTGCGGAGCTTCCTCGACCATTGGCGCCCGGACCTCGCACTCGTCATGGAATCGGAATTTTGGCCCTTTCAACTAACCGAAACTCGTAGCCGCGGCATTCCCATCGTATTGGTTAACGGCAGGATGTCGGAACGTTCCTACTCGCGCTGGCGACTGGCGGGTCCCTTTGCTCGGCCATTATTTTCAACCTTCGAACTGGTCATGGCGACCAATTCCGATCAAGCTGGACGGTTCTTGGCTCTTGGGGCGAGGCGGGTGCTAGCAACAGGTAATTTGAAGTGTGCGGCTCCTGCTCTGAATACAGACCCTTGCGCGGCCGAGGCGGTGAGGCGCCAGATCGGAGGTCGGCCTGTTTGGCTCGCCGCCAGTACCCATGCAGGTGAGGATGAGATCGTTTTGGAAACCCATTCTCGCCTTGTTAGGGATCGACCGGACTTACTAACCATCATTGCACCACGTCACCCAGATCGAGGCGAGGCAATCGCTAAGATGGCTTTTGGGCGGGGCTTCAGAGTTTCCCGCCGTGGTGCGGGAGAGGAACCTGGACTGAAGACGGACGTGTATGTGGCAGACACGTTGGGCGAGATGGGTTTGCTGTTTGACGTGGCAGAAATCGTTTTCGTGGCCGGCTCTCTAGTTCCGGTTGGCGGGCATAATCCAGTCGAGCCCGCGCATTTCGGTTGTGCAATTCTTTTCGGCCCACTGATGTCGAAGAACGCAGAGATTGCATCCGAAATGGTTCGGCGAGACGCGGCGGTCCAGATTTCTGGCCCGGATCATATGGCGGAGGTCGTGAGTAACCTTTTCACAAATTCAGCACGTCGACGAGCTCTTTGCTGGAGGGCGAGATGCTACGTCGATGAAGCAGAATCGGTTCTCGATTCGATCGTCTCGGAGATTGCTCCGTATCTCGAAGTGGCGTCGGCGGGAAGCGAGGGATGAGAGCTCCCGCTTTTTGGGATAAGAATGGGGTTATTCCCTTTCTTTTGGAGCCGGCGGGTTGGATTTATAAGTTGGGTGGTGCGCTAAGTCGAAAGTTGATCAAGGGGAAAGCGGTCGGTATTCCAGTAGTTTGCGTGGGAAATCTGGTGGCGGGTGGCGCTGGAAAAACGCCGACCGCACTGTCCCTGGGCGCCATATTTTTGGAGATGGGACTGCATGTGGCGTTTCTCACGCGAGGCTATGGTGGACGCGCGTTAGGCCCTCTTGTGGTGGACCCGAGCGTACATGATGCGAAGGACGTTGGGGATGAAGCGTTACTATTGGCTTGTGCTGCGCCGACGATCCTTTCGCGCGACCGGTTCGCCGGTGCAGTTGAGGCTGCGGCCAGTGGAGCCGAAGTCGTTGTAATGGATGACGGCCATCAAAATCCGGGGCTCTCTAAATCGCTATCGGTTGTCGTTGTCGACGGGGCTTACGGCTTTGGGAACGGTCGGACCATCCCGGCAGGTCCTCTTCGTGAGTCAGTGCTCACCGGTTTCGAACGGGCCGATGCGTTGGTCCTCATAGGCGAGGACGATAATGATGTGTTGAGGGAGATCCCTTCAGGTTTGCCCGCCCTGCGCGCCGACATTGTGGAAATTACCAATCCCAATTTGCCTGCCGGGACCCGAGTGCTCGGTTTTGCCGGTATGGGGCGTCCCGCTAAGTTGCGGGCGAGCCTTGAAAAACTTGGTCTCGTGGTGGAGGAATTTGTGACCTTTGCAGATCATCATGCCTACTCGGTTCCGGAAATCTCTCTACTGCTGGAGTGCGCCGAGGCTAGGGGTGCTCTGGCCGTCACTACGACCAAGGACCATGTGCGCCTGCCTGACGAGCTTCGCGAGCGTGTCCAGGTAATTGAGATCAAGCTTGTTTGGCGCGAGCCAAAGAAGGTGCGTTCTATCCTTGAAAACGTATTGGGTTATGACACTGGTTGATCATCGTTTGACGCCGGCACCGTGGCGAAAACGATACGTCACATGGCCGCTTTCCGGGGTAGCTACCTGGCTTGCTATACGATTGCTGGAGAACCTGTCGATCGATCAGGCCTCGGCGCTCGGTGGCTGGTTTGCCCGCACCGTGGGTCCGCAACTTCCCGTAAGCGAGCGAGCACGTCAGAATCTGCGAAACTGTTTTCCAGATTGGACTGATCGTGAGACCGCGGAGACTGTCCGCGCGATGTGGGATAATCTTGGCCGGGTGGCCGGGGAGTTTCCTCACGTTCGACATCTCGACCTGTCTGGCGCCGACCCGAGGGTTGAGGTTATCGGACGCGAACATGCCGAGGCATTGCGTGATGACAATGCGCCTGGAATTTTCTTCTCCGCGCATCTTGGAAACTGGGAATTGTTGCCTTTGATGGCGGGCCCCCTTGGGGTGAAGCTACACAGCGTTTACCGGGCCATGAACGCGCCGCTAGCGGACAAAGTACTGCGCAAGACGGTAGCACGACATGAGGACGAATTAATTCCGAAGGGACCAGATGGCGCTATGCGGCTCGCCAGGCTTATGCGTGGTGGAGGCCATATCGCCCTGCTTGTCGACCAAAAGCTAAACGAAGGTATCGAGGTTCCATTTTTTGGGCGTCCGGCGAAGACTGCGACCACCATTGCTCTCTTTGCGCTGCGTTATCGCTGTCCAGTAGTTCCGGTCCGGGCCGAGCGCCTATCCGGCGCTAGGTTCCGCGTCACGTTTTCACCGCCACTAGACCTGCCCGATAGCGGTGATATCGAAGCGGATACCCTGGCCTTAATGACCGAGGTTAATGACTTGATTGAACTGTGGATCCGTCAGACGCCGGCTCAATGGCTCTGGTTGCATCGGCGATGGGGCAAGTAGTCCGATCCTCCTGTTCCGCTAGTTCATGGGACCGACTAGTAGACCCGGATCTAACCGCCTGTCGAACCAATTGATCCGCCAATCGAGATGCGGACCTGTGACTCGCCCGGTAGCCCCGATTGTTCCAATCTGGCTGCCCTGTGGCACGCGCTGTCCGACAGTGACCGTCAGTGTGTCCAAATGCAAGAAAGCGGAACTTAAGCCGTGACCGTGGTCTAGGATAATTGTGCCCCCTGAGAAATAAAGATCTGGCTCCGCTAGTCGGACAATGCCGTCGGCCGGAGCCATGACCGGAGTGTTGATGGGAGCAGCGATATCAATGCCGAAATGAGGGCGTCTTGGCTTACCGTTCAGGATCCGTTGAGAGCCATAAACTCCTGAGATCCTTCCGCGCGCGGGCCAAATGAAGCCAGTGGCAAACATGGCCTCTGCCGTGTCCCTTGTCCGCGCCTTTTTGATTGCCGCCCCCTCGCGCCGAATGCGCGACAAGATTTTTGCGGGTGGTGTGACCAATTTGGGCGGCAGCCCATCAATTTTCTGGATGTCGTATTGGCGTGATTTGATATGGAGATTTTGTTGTTCAAGACGACCTTGAGGGCTTTCGATTAGCAATTCCACCATGCCAGGAGCGTCTCGAGTGAAACCAAACACGAATAGTCCTTCCGGGGAAACCCGAATCGTCTGACCCTCCAGAGCCACTTTGCTTCCCGGCTCAGTGGCGCCAATGACCAGGCCACCCTGAGTGAAATCACCATCGAGACGTGTTTCGGCCTGGGTCGAAACAGCTAGTATGCAGCAAAACATAATTGCCAGAATGCTCTTCAAAACAGCGAGTCCTGTTTTATGTTGGGTTCCGACTTTCGCACTCTTGGGGTAGACCGTTTGTCACTTGGGCCAATAATTGCTTCGACGTCGTCATCGCGAAATTTCAAATCCACAATTTGTCCTGGAGATGTTTCCTTCGCGCGCATGATAGGACTTCCGGTCTGGTCACGAACCAGCACAAATCCTCTATCTAGAGTGCGTTCGAAGGAGTTTGCCTCGAGTAGACGCTCAAGTCCTGCGAGGCTTGTTTGGAGGTCGGCAATTGTCCGGTTGACGGCAACTTCGAACTGGCTGTTTGTCCTTTTCAAATTCGCTGCTACGCGCTCCATGCTATGGAGGATCGGCTCGGGGCGGGATCGGTCGACCAGATGATCCAGATGCGTCGTTGCTTGATCTAGTCTTTGCCCATGGGCTGTTTCGAGACGCTGTTCAACGAGAGCGAGTGCGCCGGACATGTTGGCCAGTTGGGTTTCAGGTTTTGGCAACCGATCGGCGAGTTGTAATACCGTGAGGACGTGTCGATCCAAGTTGCGTTTCATTCCGGCAAAAAGACGTTGGTCAAGATAGTCGATCGTCTGCGCGCGCGAATCAATTTGGGCCCTAGGATCCCCCAACCCTCTGGTGAGTCCATCCAGACGGATATTTGTCTCCCCCATGAAACGGTGCACTGCGTTCAGAAGTCTTTCTTCGTTATCAATGATCTGAGCCACCAAGTCAGAGCGCACCGGAACGGCTATCTCGGCCGCGGCTGTGGGTGTCGGTGCGCGATGGTCGGAGGCAAAATCAACAAGTGTCGTGTCGGTCTCGTGTCCGACAGCGGTTATGAGTGGGATCTCGCTTGCGGCGACCGCTCGGACGACCTCTTCTTCGTTGAAGGCCCACAGGTCTTCGAGGCTACCACCACCGCGCGCAACGATTAATAGGTCCGGACGTGGAACGTCTGACTCGTGTTTGATCTCATTAAACCCTTTGATCGCCGCGGCGATCTGGTCCTTCGCACCTTCGCCTTGGACCTTCGCCGGCCAGACCAGAATATGACGTGGAAAACGATCCGAGAAACGATGCAGTATGTCGCGAATCACGGCTCCGGTGGGTGACGTGACGACCCCAATCACTGTGGGCAAATAGGGTAGTGGGCGTTTTCTCGACTCCTCGAACAAACCTTCCGCCTCGAGCCGCTTGCGACGGTCTTCCAGGAGCTTCAGGAGCGCGCCTTCCCCTGCTAGTTCTATCTGCTCGATCACCAATTGATATTTCGACCGTCCTTGGTAGGTCGTGATCTTGCCGATGCAAACTACTTCCATTCCCTCCTCTGGCTGGATCGACAGGCGATGGGCTGTGCCGCGCCAGCACACTCCATCAAGCACCGCCCTCTGATCCTTCAAGGTCAGATACAGGTGGCCTGATGCAGCTTTACTGGGGCGCGAGATTTCGCCGCGCACCCGCACGACCTCGAAGGCCGATTCGATCGTACGTCTGATTCGGTGCGAAAGATCGCTAACCGAGAGTTCCGGCAGATTATCGAAGTGTTCCGTCAGTCTGTCCTGCATGTTCCAAATCTATGCTAGAAGGCCGCCATGCGAAAGTTCGAGGAGACGTTAGCATGAAGATTCTTGTCGTGGGATCCGGCGCCAGGGAGCATGCGCTCTGTTGGGCAATTTCTGCATCGCCTATCTGCGACGAACTTTATTGTGCGCCGGGCAACGCTGGGATCGCTGAAGAGGCTTCTTGTATCGACATCGCGGCGGAGGATTTGGATGGGATAGTCTGTTTTGCCCGAAAGAACGCAATCGATTTCGTTCTGGTTGGCCCTGAGGCGCCGCTAGTGGCCGGCTTGGTCGATCAGCTCGACGCTGTTGGTATCAAGGCGTTCGGACCCACTGCGGCGGCTGCACAACTGGAGGGATCAAAGAGCTTTACAAAAGAATTCTGCAAGCGGCACAGTATTCCGACGGCGGGTTTCGCACGTTTCACCGAACTAAAATTGGCTCTGGACTATGTCCGTGGTCATACCCTGCCACTTGTCATCAAAGCGGATGGGCTTGCTGCCGGCAAGGGCGTCACCATAGCGGCCTCGGTGGAGGAGGCCGAGTCTGCTCTGGTCGCAGCGTTGCGCGACAGGGTGTTCGGAGACGCAGGCGCGGAGGTTGTGATAGAGGAGTTTATGGCCGGAGAGGAGGCAAGTTTTTTCGCTCTGACCGACGGCGTTACCATCCGGCCGCTAGTCGCGGTCCAGGATCACAAAGCAGTAGGGGATGGCGATACTGGGCCTAATACCGGCGGGATGGGCGCCTATTCTCCTGCGCCGGTGGTCGACCCAGCGATGGCATCTCGGATTATGGCCGAGATCATTACTCCCACGATCGAGGGTATGGCAGTTGAGGGCCGGTTGTTTAAAGGCGTACTTTATGCCGGATTGATGATCACTGCTTCCGGTCCCCAATTGATTGAATACAATGTACGCTTCGGAGATCCAGAATGCCAAGTTTTGGTCTTGCGTCTTGCTAGTGACCTACTACCAGTCTTATTTGCATGTTGCGATGGACAGTTGAGGAACGTGGATCTCCAGTGGCGTGAGGATGCTGCGCTCTGCGTCGTGATGGCTTCGAACGGATATCCTGGCTCTTACAAGACCGGCACCTTAATCAAGGGGATCGATGAAGCATTGGCGGACCGGGGTGTCACAATCTTCCATGCCGCAACAAAACGTGATGGCAACAATGCCCTGCTGGCGATGGGAGGGCGTGTGCTAGGGATCACCGCGACAGGGGTTGATATACGTGCGGCTCAACGCCGTGCCTATCTCGCTGTCGAACGGGTCGATTGGCCGGACGGATTCTGCCGGAGTGACATCGGTTGGCGCGCTGTAGCGCGCATCGGAAGCGAATGAAGCTGATCCCAGATCCCGTTTCAAGGACCTTTAATCCTGGTCATAGGTTTGTTCCAAACGACGCCCTAGGGTACTGTGTTATCGACTTTTGTGCCGACAATCTGAAGAAGATTACGAGTCTGTTAATCACTCCGGTGTGGTGCAATTTTCCGGCTGCTCTCTTCGTAAGTGCGGAAATCGGACCCGGCAGTCCTACGAAGACAGCTCCCACAAGCGCAACTGCCGGCAAAATTAAAACGCCAAAATAAACCAAACAGCCTAGGCTAAGTCAGCTGTCCAGATCTGCACCTGATTGCGGCCGTTTCCCTTCCCGAGGTACAGCGCCTTATCCGCTCGAGCTATGATTTCACTGATTGGGCGGCGTGGGGCGATTTGGGCAACGCCGATGGAAACGGTGATCCCCAATTCTTCAGTGCCAATATCGATGGGAGTGTTTGAAATGTGCTTGCAGATGCGCTCTAGAATAGACTTAGCCCCTTCGGGTCTGGTGTCTGGCAAACACAAAAGGAACTCCTCACCACCAAAACGATAGATTGAATCGTATGGTCTGAGACTGTTGCTAAGAATGCCTGTTAACACTGCTAGAACCCGGTCTCCCGCAAGATGGCCATAGCTATCATTTACTGCCTTAAAGTGGTCGATATCTACCAAAGCGATGCAGCAAGGTTGACCGGTGCGGACGACGCGGTGCTGTTCCCGCTTCAGATCTCCCTCCATGGTGTTTCGAGTTTGGATACCAGTTAGGGGATCAAGATCCGACAATGCGGCGCGGAAAGCCTTGGCTAAACGTCTCGCCTGATCATTGAAAGCGGAGACCTTGACCAGAAGCGCTTCGTATTCTTCGACGGGAACTTTATTGTCCCGCCAGGCGCGCCGGGCCAGGATTCCCGCGTGCGAATATAGTGCTTGGTGGATTGCAGCAAGCGAGATAAACGCATCTTGTTCGAACACACCTATACCGCGATTAGCTTCATACCAACACCCGAACTCAGTATCCTGATGCGGGTCGTCGGCGACAAGACTAGAGGCCGGCTCGATCTTGCAAACGGCTGAGCGATGAAACTGTGCAAGCCACTCCGCCGTTTCCTCAGTTGCTTTCTCAAGGTGGTCGACAATTTCCTGAAGCTCCAGACGTGACCCGACGGCGTCGGACTTAAGAGTAGAAGTGCTCGGGTTGTCTTTTTGCCCCATCACCATTTCGCCTAACTGGACGGCCGGAATTCAGCCTGCCGTCTCGGTGTCCGTTTGTCTGAAGTCTCTGGATCCCGACACTCAACCTGGGCCATCTCACCACAGGTCAAATGCGTGGCCTAGTGTAGAGAATTAGCTCGGTCCGGCAATTGTTCGTGTTCCATCCAGTGATTTGATATACACGCCTTGAATAGGAGGGCCCAACCTACCCTCCGTAGATTTTATAACTTTGGAGGAGGTTATGCAGGTTTCGGGACATGCGGCCATAGTCACCGGTGGCGGCAGTGGGTTGGGAGCGGCGACGGCTCGTGCGTTGGCGAGAGCAGGGGCCAAGGTGGCAGTGCTGGATATCAATTCCAATGGGGCGAAAGCGGTTGCCGCCGATATCGGGGGACTGGCTGTCACCTGTGATGTATCCAATGCAGAATCAGGAGAAGCAGCGGTGTCCTGGGCCCGAGAGGCACATGGGCCGTCCCGTATCCTTGTTAACTGTGCTGGAATTGCGCCGGCGGAAAGGATAGTTGGACGCGATGGCCCAATGGCGCTTGATAATTTTCGTCGGGTGATTGAGGTGAACTTAATTGGGACTTTCAACATGACCAGGCTCGTCGGTGCCGACATGATCGGCCTTGACGTGCTTGACGATGGGGAACGCGGAATTATCATATCGACAGCGTCTGTTGCCGCTTTCGAAGGGCAAATCGGGCAGGCGGCGTATAGTGCGTCCAAGGGTGGTGTGCACTCTCTAACTATTGTTACGGCGCGAGAATTCGCAAGAAACGGCGTCAGAGCCAACACAATCGCGCCCGGACTATTTGCCACTCCACTTTTGATGGGTATGCCTCAGGAAGTCCAAGATAATCTGGCAGCCTCTGTACCCTTCCCCTCCAGGTTCGGTATGCCGGACGAGTATGCGAAGATGGTGATGGTGATCGTCGACAACGTGATGGTGAACGGCGAGACTATACGTTTGGATGGTGCGATCCGCATGCAGCCGCGGTGAAATGTAAACAGCGCTTTGCGGAACGGGTGCGCATGTGATGTTGAAGTTCCGCGAAATGATAGAGGATAATCTGAAGAAACTAACATCTATTCTTACCTCTGAACATGGGAAGGTGCTTTTGGATGCTGGAGTCGGTGGTTCGTGGCGCGGAGGCTAACGACAGTCGGAGATCGGCCCACCTTTTATTTGCCGAAAGCGGTGGCGCCGTCGATAACAATATACAGTCCCGTCTTGTCTCCGAAGTCGTCCCAAGCCACTACATCAACCGGGTTTCCGAATACTGCAACGGGTACGACTGCAACTGGCCGGCCTGGCAGACGTTCGTTGACTCGCCGAACATATTGGGGACCCAGCTGCCAAGTCTGTTCGGCGACATCAACCAAATAAGGTTCGAAGCCTGCCGCTATAGCCGCATGCAGAGTTGCCACAAAGGTCCAGGCCGGCATAATGCAATAAGCTGGACCGCATTCTATATTGCGGGACAGGTTCGGTGCGCTCGTTGCTAAGGCTGCGGTTAGGCCCGCTTTTACGTTTGATGTAGTCGTGATCGTTTCAGCAGAGAGTCCCAATCTCTTTGTCAAACGTGATTCAAATTCGTGAACGAGAGGCCCAAAATTCGAGTAGTATGGGTTTTGATCAATTTCCCTTAGATAGGGCAGAACCTCGTCTGCTGTTGAAAACGCTCTTTGTTCGAGAATCACCATTTGCATGTTATCGAGGGGGTACGCTTTTAGACTCATTACAAGGTGATTACTGTGTGTTGGCCGACGGGTATCCACCTCAGTGCTGACATCATATTGACGATGGAACAGGATCGTTTGAAAATAGTCCGGAGATGAATTTGGAACCACCACGCGCTATGAAGACGGCCGTTGCTGAATGAGCGAAGATGCGATGTAGGTCGTGGTCGGGCTCTCCATAAGTATTTCGCGCCTGAGAGGCGGTGATCAGCTGACCAAGGAAGTGGCCGTCCCAGATCATCGGACTGTACATGGCCGAGCCCATACGGGCAGTTTTTAAGATTTGCTTGAAGTTGGCATGATCGTCAGTGTTCTCTAGCAGGAGCGCGGCCTGGTGCTTTGTGACCCAGCCCGGATGGCCGAGGCCGGCCGGTATCCTTAATCGGTGTTGTTCCTCAGGAAAGCCGTGTTCGGCGATCAAGATATTCTCTCGGTTGTCTTGTGAGATCATAAAATAGCCGGAGACTGAAAATTGTTGCTCGCCTGACTTGAGCGCCCCGACGCGGTCGGCCGCCTTCGGGTCACCTAGGGTCGTCCAAGCTGTGTGACTGATTTCCGACAATGCGGATTCGACATCACATGCTTGAGCCACTTTGATGAGCGTTTTCTCAAGCGTTTCCAGGACAGTGGTTCGGAGTTCATTAATATCGCGGTCCGTCATTAGAAGAAGACCAATCTTAGGTATTTATGCATAAGAAGGACCATACCAGATCGCGAGATAAGTTATATGGCCAGAAAACGCTCGATTGCCGTCCGGCAAAATGGGGCCGTTGGTCGGACCGATCTTGTGCTAGGGTCTAGCTAATAGGAGAATTTTGTAATGACGAGTCTGACTTTCGGATTCACTGCGGCGGCCGCCGCGACGGGTAATCATGCACAGACTGATGCAGCGCGATATACCCAGATGTTGGCCGATACCAAATTGGGATATTCGCTCGGCTTTGACTGCGCGTGGGTACTGGAACACCATTTCACGGACTATTTTCCGACTCCAAGCCCCATCGTGGTGATGTCGCACCTAGCTGCGGCTTGTCCGGGCCTTTCTCTTGGCTCCTGCGTGATTGTGGCGCCCTGGTACCATCCTTTGCGTCTTGCCGAGGAAATCGCGATGTTGAGTCATTTCTGTTCAGGTGATTTGCACCTCGCTTTCGGCCGCGGTACTGCGAAAATTGAGTACGACGCATTTGATGTCGATATGTCCACCGGTAAAGGGCGGTTGCGGGAGACCATGCAAATTATCGAGAAGGCGTTCTCGGGTCAGCCGATCGCCCATGAGGGTGAGCACTATAAGATCGGCCGCGAAGTGGCTCTGCGCCCCGAGCCAAATCTGGACCGCATTCACTTCTATGGCGCAGTGGGCAGCCGCGAGAGTGCCACCGGCAATGCCGACATGGGTATGCCTGTTTTGCTCAACACCCAGTTCCCCCCTTTCATGCTCGAAAAAGTGATGTCCGCCTGGCAGGCGCGGGCGGACCAGCTTGGCCTCAAACTCGGCGGTGACCGCCCAATCTCGACCAATTGCGTCATCGCGGACAGCGACGAAGAGGCACGAGAGACGGCTCGTGGATACATGGCGGCCTTCTTCGCGCTGCAAGCTGACCACTACGAGGCGGATGCTGATCATTGGAAGGATATCGAGGGATATCAGCAATTCTCGAAGACCTTTGGGAACCTTCGTAAGATGGCTGACCCAGCCAATCTCGACGGTTTCATGGACAACCAACTGATCGGCGCCCCGGCGACTGTTGCGGGAAAGCTCGAGATGTACCGTGACATGGGATTTGACCATTTTATATTAAATTGCGCGCGCGAGGGTTGGCCTGCTGAATTGCGTGAAACCACTATGCGCCGTTTCGCAAAAGAGGTCGCTCCCGGTTTTAAAGCCAAGCAAGCAGCACAGTGAGAATGGCATTGTGACAACCTACAAACACCTTATCGTTGAGCGGTCTGGTAAAATCGCGATCATCACGTTCAGTCGGCCGGATAAGGCAAATGCGCTCAATTATGACTTGGTTGCCGAGATCGAGCAGGCTGCCCTTTCGTTTCGTGATGATATTGAAAGCCGAGTGGTCATTTTTACGGGTAAAGGCATGAATTTCTGTTCCGGAGCTGACCTTACCGACCCGGGCGAAGGGTACACAGGGCCGTTGATCCGCCGCCGCCGCCGACGTCGGATAGGTGAACGGACCATACAGGCGATTATGGAAATGGATCAGGTCACCATTACCGCATGGAATGGTGCGGCGGCTGGTGGTGGCGGATGCCTTGCTTTAGCCACAGATTTCCGGGTCGCAGCCGACGATTGTTTGCTGTTTTTTCCAGAGGTCGACCTCGGACTGAGCATGATGTGGCGGGCGAGCCCTATGATTGTCTCGTTGGTCGGTCCTGCTCGTGCTAAGCGTCTCATGATCGGTGGCGAGCGGATCGATGGGGAGACCCTTATGAAATGGGGCGCCGTGGATTATCTGGTGCCGCGCGATCAACTAATGGAGAAGGCGCGGGAGATGGCGGATTTCTATGCTGGAAAGCCGCATATCGCCGCCCAGATGATTAAGCGCAGTGTTAACGCCTATTCGACCGCGCTAGACCGAGCCGTTATGCATATGGATGTCGACCAGTTCCTGCTGGCCCAATCTTCAGACGACCACGGTTCCGCGGGTAAGGCCTATCGCGAAAAGACCCGACCGGTACTGAAGGGGGATTGACTGTGATCGGCGCAGGTCTCTCGACGAGGGCGTGGGCAGGACGATAGAATGGTATGCAAAGATCATCCAACCTTCCGGGAACGTTCCATGAAACTGGGCCTCTCCTTTCCACAGACCGAGATCGGGACCGATCCCGTGGTGATCCGCGACTATCTGCAGATGGCGGAGGAACTGGGTTATGACTTTGTCTCGTTAGTTGACCACGTTTTGGGTGAGGAAGCGCCACGTGGCGCTAGTTTCGCGGGCAAATATACACGCGACTACATGTTCCACGAGGTCATGGTGCTGATGGGGTTCGCGGCGGCGTGCACTTCTCGGATCGGATTGGCGACGGCGGTAATGATTCTGCCTCAGCGCCAATCGGTCCTGGTCGCCAAGCAAGCAGCCGAGGTCGACGTGCTTTCCAGCGGACGGCTCCGGCTCGGTGTTGGGCTAGGCTGGAACCGGATTGAATATGACGGTCTGGATATGGATTTCACCAACAGGGCCAGTCGGTTCAGCGAGCAGATTGCCGTCATGCGCCAGCTCTGGTCTGAACGCGTGGTGGCCTTCGATGGTGAATTTCACAAATTCGAGAGTGCGGGATTAAATCCACCCCCTGTGCAGCGGCCCATTCCAGTCTGGGTTGGCGCTATGAAGGAACCAGCCGTGCGCCGAGCGGCGCGCATAGCCGATGGCTGGTTCATGTTTCCACGTCAGCACCCGAGTGAGGAGGCAGCGGCCATGATCTCTACTTTCCGCCAAGCTGCGGCCGAAGCGGGCCGTGAACCGGACGATGTGGGTATCAACGCAACCGTTTTCGCCAACCAGGGCGCGGGTGCCGAGGAGTGGCGGGATGTAATGGAGGAATGGCGAACTATGGGTGCAACGGAGTTCACTTTCCGGACGGCGGAATCCGATCTTCCCACTCCTGAGGCCCACATTAAGGCGATACGTGACATGGCGGAGTTGCGCTGAGTGATGGGATGCACCACCCGAATTGATCATGTGGTTATCAATGTTCGCCAAGATATGGATAGCGCCGAAAAACTTTGCGAGGCTCTTGGATTCACCGTGACGCCACGGGGCTATCACACGCTCGGTTCGATCAATCACCTGATGATGTTCAAGACCGACTATTTCGAGCTAATCGGTATCCCCGATGGTGGAGAAACCAAACGTGTTGACTTGATCACGGCACCCGTCGGGATCAACGGCCTCGTTTTCAAGACCGATAATGTCGATGACACATACGCACGGCTGGTCGCGCTCGGCATAGACGGGGATCCGCCTCGCGCATTTAGCCGCCCAGTTGAGTGCGACGGGGTGGAGAGGGATGCTATGTTCCGAACTGTGACGGTCCGGCCCGATGTGTTCCCGGCGGGGCGGGTATATTTTTGCGAACATGTCACACCGGAGTTGGTTTGGCGTTCGGAATGGTTAACCCATGAGAATGGTTCGGGGTCGATCGCCGAGGTCGTGATCGTGGCCGAGGACGTTAAGGGGGTCTCGGACGGTTACGCACGATTGGTGCAGGGGGAGGCTGGCGTCATCGTTGATGGCGCTCGAAAGATCGATACCGCTGATGTGCGGCTCACTTTTTTGCACCCGTCCGGCTATCGCAAGCGGTATGGAAATCTGGCTTCGGATTTGAAAGGGCGAGAACAGATATTCGGCGCACTCGTTTTCCGTTGCTATTCGCTAGCAAACATGGCGGGTATTCTTAATCGGATCGAAAACCCATTGCCTCATACTGTTGGTGACGACAGCATTGTAGTACGGTTCCCCGAATACGATTCTATGTTGGAATTCGTTGGTCCCGAGGCTTGAAGTGATGTCCGTGCCGCCCGGTTTGCCCACGCATCCAACATGGATGGAGCTTGATGTCGAGGCGTTAATCCATAACTTGGCCGAAATTCGCCGTCGGGCCGGCGAAGGTGTCGAGATCATCGCGTCGGTCAAAGCGAATGCGTACGGCCACGGAATTATAGCAGTCGCTCAGGCTTTGGAGATAGCCGGTGTTGAAATGTTGGCTACGGGATCCTTCGCTGAGGCTAAGAGCATGCGAGCCGCTGGTCTGACGACGCCTATCTTGATGCTTGCGGGCTCACTGCCTGAGGGTCTTCCTGAGTTGGTTGGTGCGGGTATGATTCCCACGATTTACGACCAGGCGGGCGCGCATGCCATTGAAGCGGCGGCCGGGAGTGGGGCTGTAGTGCCGGTTTTTGTGAAAGTTGATATAGGACTGGGTCGATTAGGCGTGGACGTGAGCAGGGCGTTGGATTTTGTTGACGACATTTCTTCATTTTCCGGGATTCAGGTCGAGGGAATTTATACCCATCTGTCGTTTAGGGACGAAGCTGGCATGGCCTATACTCGTGAGCGGATCCCCTATTTTTATCGCCTTTTGGATGAATTGAAGGCGCGAGGCCACGAGATCCCGACGACCCAGGCGCTGGCAAGTTCAGCTCTTCTTGCAGGTTGGACTGACGGGTGCACTGCAGTCTGCCCTGGTCATCTGCTCTACGGTATCACGCCTATGGGTGAGGGCGAGCCAAGTAATGCCGACTTTCGACCTGTCTTGCGGACAATCAACAGCCGGATAATCCATGTCGCCGACCATTTGGACGGTCCGCCACCTGGTTCTGGGGCTTATCATATTCGGCGCGCGACCCGTCGGACCGCGGTCGCGCCCTGTGGCGCGAACGAAGGAAACCGTTCTGCAGTATCGGGTAGGACGGGCGAAGTCTTATACAAAGATCGTCGGCTTAGGATTCTCGGTTGCTCTCTCGAGTATTTGACATTCGAAATTCCGGACAATTTAGAGATTAATGTTGGTGATACGGTGTCGGTTCTTGGTGGCGATGGCCCGGGGCGGATTGCGCTCGAGGAGTTTGCCGACTGGTGGGATACCTCGCCGCTGGATGTCATGCTGTCTTTCAGTGGCCGAATGCCGGTCGTGACTTCATCCGTTTGAGCTGATCTCTGGTTCCTGGCGGGCCGCCGCAAGCTCCTTGCTGAGACGGCGCACATCGGCTTCAAGACGTGAACGTTCTCTTTCCAACTTGACTAGCAGGCTGTGGCGATCGCGGAACATCCGAGGGTGAATCACCGAAAGACGTTGGCGATCGGTCTTATCCGCTTCCGCTTTGAAGCGGGGGTTGTCCTCGATGGTTGCGTCTGAGGCAAAGACCAGAAGGTTCTGTTGATACCACCAGCTAACCGACGGGTTTTGCCAGATATGTGAACGGATAGGGTCGAGCGTGCGGTAACCGCGTTTTTCAAAACGTGCCGCCCAAACCTGCTGCCATTCTTCATTGATGTGACCTTCTCCAGTTTGCAGTGGTACTGCGGCAGAAAATAACACGATAGGCGCAAGGTTACAGAGCTCTTCAACGATCAACTCCGCACGTTTCTTGGGTAGATGCTCAACTACCTCCAGTGTTAATGCTAGGTCGAATGGTCCTTCGATCGGAAGCGGCTCATTTAGGTCGGCCGTAATGAAATCCAACTCCTCGATTTCTAAATGCGAACGGTCAATGTGGTCGCCGTCAAGTCCGATGGTCCGGGTGGAGCCTAATTCTCGGAACACGGAAAGCCATACGCCGTTGCCGCACCCGACATCGACGACCGAGGATAGCGGTCCCGTCAACTCCATTAGAATAGGTAAAATGGTTCGAGCAGAATGGCGGGAGCTTTCCTTAATTTCCTCATAAAATAGGTGATCATAGGTCGGCATTCTGATTACCTCATGCGAGTGCCATAGCCGCCGCCACCCGGAGTAGCAAGCAGGATGTGGCTTCCAGGCTGGATCACGTGTTGCGCCTTGGGGTCGGCTGCAACGCCATCGATCTCAAGGCGTCCCGGCGCGCCCCCGCCGCCACCTGCTATACCCGATGCTGGCGCCCGGGTTCGCTCCGCAAGAAAGGCGACTACGCCTGGCTTTGCGCCGACATACTTTAACTCTACCTCTTGTCCGTTGCCGCCAACGAACGCTCCGGCACCGCCAGATCCCGGTCTGAGGGCACGCCGCATCACTCGGATCGGCAAACGGTGCTCTATCTCTTCAACCGGCGTTACGGAAATGTTCGAAGGCCAACTGACGCAGGAAAGGCCATTCCCTCTCCCTGATGCGCCCATACCACCGTTAAAGAAGAACAGCCCTGCTGTGGGACTACCATCGGCTCGTGTTGCGTTGATGTTGACGCACCAAATTGGTGATCCTGCGCCGGCCAGAACTCGGTCGGACGCTATCTCTGCCAGTGCGTCCATCACAAGAGCTGGGATGAAATGGCCAACCAGGACCCGACTGCCAACAGAGGCAGGATGTGTCGGGTTGACTATGCTACCACTGGGTGCCAGGAGCCGGATTGCCCGAAGCGCCCCCTCGTTATTGGGTAGCTCGGGCGCCAAAACCGACTTGATCGAATAGGAAGACATGGCGCGGGTGTAGCAGAGCGGGCAGTTGACTGCTTTGGAGACCTGCTCGGAAGATCCAGCGAAATCAATTGTCACCGTGTCACCACTGACCTCGACCGAAACTTTAATTAAAAGTGGAGAATCGGTGAGACCGTCAGTCTCGACCGAGGCTTCGTAACGGCCATCAGGCAGGTTCGAAATCGCTAGCCGAACCGCCGCTTCAGTACGTTCACGCACCGCATCGGAAAGCGCGGAAAGATCCTCAAGCTCATAGGTGTGCACCAGTTCGGCGATGCGTCGTTCCATAATCTCCAATCCCCCCAGTTGCGCCTCTAAATCGCCCTCGACCTGGTCCGGCACGCGCACGTTGGTTCGTAGCATGGCAAGCAGGGTTTCGTTTTTTTTGCCTGCTTCGTACAGTTTAAGACGTGGAATTTGCAAACCCTCCTCAAACACCTCGCGCGGCTCAGGGGAGCGGATCTTGCCGCCAATGTCTGGTGCGTGCGCTGTACTGGCCGCAAAGCCAACCAAGGACCCGTTGCTGAACAGAGGGCGGCAAACTGAGATATCAGGTAGGTGTCCGGTCCCCATATATGGGTCATTCGTGATCAGCACGTCGCCTGATGTAAGAGACTTTAGTGGAAAGGCGTCGATAAAGTGCTTCACTGTGTCCGGCAGGGTGCCGATGAAGGACGGGATGCTGTCGCTCGCTTGGGCTATTGCGCGGCCTCGGGTATCGGTGACGACACAGGAGAAATCGTAGGATTCTCGCACCACTGTGGAGAATGAAGAGCGCAGCAAAGATGCTGCGGCTTCGTCGACAGTGGCTATCAAACGGTTCCAAAGGATCTCTAGATGGATTGGATCCGTGAGATTCTTGGCGGAGGAACTTACGACTTGGCTTGCCGCGTCGAGCGTGATTACCATGTTACCTGTATCATCAACAGAGAGCAGCGCTCCGTCTGGCACCACGGTAGTAGACTGGCCTTCCTCGATCAGCCGGGCGCCGGACAAAGTGTCACCGGGCTGAAGCGCCGCACGGGAATGCACTGTTACATTCTTTTGCTCATTCCATCCGGGCATCCGCGCGGGACGGTGAGTTTCGACCGTTGTTGCGCTGGGGTGAGTTAGTAGCTTTGGGCGTAAACCGTCGGGCACTGTCGGCGATTGGACTACGACGCGGGCAGTCATCAGCTCGACGGGGACCGTTTCCAGACGTCGGCCATAGGCCAGTTTATGTGCGGTGTGGAATTCTCTTGCGATAGCCGCAGCGGGCTCTGGTTCTTCCAGCGCGTTAGTGATGTCGACCACTAACACGGCACCTTGTCCAGCGTACCGCATCTCGGCGAGATAACTAACTGCGATGCGGACGTGACCGGACGATTGGGCGACGACAACAGAAGCGTCGGCTGCGAGTGCTTGGAAAGTTCTTGAAAGATCAGAAAAGGACAGAGAATCGACTAATGAACCAATGGCCGCCGTCCGATCTACCCGCGCGGGCGCAACCGCCAGTCCAAGGGCCGAAGCCACTCCAGCAGCCGGCGGAATGATTACACGGGAGATTCCCAGACGCCGCGCAACAGCACAGACATGGACAGGCGCGGCGCCCCCCGTTGCGTAGAGTGTATAGTCTCGCGGATCGCGGCCCTTCTTCGCGAGATGGACCTGAGCGGCTCGCGCCATGGTTTCGCAGACTACTTCATGAACGCCAAGGGCTGTGTCCTCGGCGGATAACCCAAGAGCATCTCCAAGTCTGGCTGACGCTTCAAGCGCTTTGTCTGGATCGATGGCGAGCGCAGTTGACGAAAAGCCAGCGGGATCCAGGTATCCCAATTGCAGGTCGACGTCGGTCACAGTCAGATCGGTACCCCCCAGGCTATAGCAGGCGGGACCTGGAACGGCGCCCGCACTGTCCGGACCGACTTTCAAGAGCCCAAGAGAATCTCGACGCGCGATGCTACCCCCACCGGCGCCAATCTCCACTAGTTCCACGGTAGTGAGGTTGACCGGAAGACCGCTACCAGGAGCAAACCGTTTCTCCCGCGCTGCCTCGAAGCGGTAGATTACCTCGGGCATACTGTTATCCACGATCGCAATCTTAGCCGTTGTTCCGCCCATATCAAAAGCAAGCAACCGGTCTTCGCCCCTGGTGCCCCCGATCAAGGCCGCGGACAGTGCGCCTGCCGCTGGGCCGGATTCCAAGAGTTGCACCGGTAAACGTCGGGCCTCGTCGGCGTGGGTTAACCCACCGCTGGAAAGCATTAGCATAAGTGGTGCTGGGATACCGACATCTACCAACACCGAGGCAAGCGCGTCAATGTAGCGGGATGCCAACGGCTTGATAAAAGCGTTGATCGCTGCCGTTGACATGCGTTCAAACTCGCCAGGTTCGCGGCTTGCATCCGATGAAAGCGTGATGGCGATGTCCGGGTGGTGTTCTCGCAATAGGACACCAGTGCGTTCCTCGTGAGTTGGGTTCACATGGGCGTTGAGGAAAGTCACGGCGATTGATTCCACGCCTGAATCGATAAGACTTCGCGCCACCTTTAACAGCATCGCCTCGTCTAGTGGCGCGAGAACCGACCCATCAGCTGCGATCCGCTCGACGACCTCTCGGGAT
>PBMU01000032.1 GCA_002722775.1 Rhodospirillaceae bacterium | reverse complement strand
TTAATTGTTGGTAACTATCTCATTACAGAGCTAAAAAAATTACAAGATCGACATAACATTATTGGTGACGTTCGAGGCTCCGGGCTCATGATTGGTGTCGAATTAGTCAAAGATCGAGACAGTAAAGAACCGGCAAGTGAAGCGTGAGCGACGATGAATAAACCGATCATCCGGATGGATGAAGTTACTAGGCGGTTTGGATCCTCGACTGCTGTCAACTCAGTAACGCTCGAGATCTACTCTGGTGAGTTCTTCGCTCTGCTCGGCCCATCTGGGTGCGGTAAGACCACGCTATTACGCATGCTTGCGGGTCTGGAAATTCCAGATTCGGGAAATATTGTGATTGATGGCCAGGAAATGAGGGGCGTCCCAGCCAACCAGCGTCCGGTCAACATGGTTTTTCAATCCTACGCCGTCTTTCCTCATATGTCTGTTTTAGACAATGTGGGGTATGGGTTGAAGGTCACGGGCGTGTCTCCGGGCGAAATCCGTACGCGTGCCGAGGACGCATTGGACCTGGTAAAGTTGGACGGCTACGGGGCGCGAATGCCAGACCAGCTTTCAGGTGGTCAGCGTCAGCGCGTGGCTCTGGCTCGTGCTTTGGTAAAACGTCCCAAGGTTTTACTTTTGGACGAACCGCTTTCCGCGCTGGACGCGAAGTTACGCGAAGCTATGCGTTTGGAGCTGGTCAATTTGCAGGAAAGTGTGGGTATTACGTTCGTCATGGTTACTCACGACCAGGAGGAAGCACTTTCCATGGCCGATCGCATTGCGGTGATTGATGAAGGCTCGATATGTCAGGTAGCCTCTCCGACCGAAATTTACGAGTCCCCAGCCAACCGGTTTGTCGCTGACTTTATCGGCTCTGTGAACCTTTTCAGGGGGACGGTGACCGGTGTTGAAGGAATAACTATGACGGTAGCGTCGGATACGTTCGCTGATCCGATACGGGTTGTGCAAACGCGGCCCGCCGCGGTGGGAACGCGGGTCTGGGTTGGGCTGAGGCCGGAAAAAATTTCTATTTCCAGGCGCGCAGTTGGGTGGGTCAGCGCCAGTGAGTCCAATCGGCTCAATGGTAGAGTCGAGGAAATTACATATCTTGGTGGATTGTCAGTTTACCATGTTCGTCCAGACTTGGATGGGCCCCTCATAAAAGTCACGGAGCCCAATATAAACCGCATCCAAGCTCACGCTTTGACCTGGGAAGACCCAGTGACGCTCTCTTGGGAGGATGACTGTGCTTTGGTCCTAGACTCGTGACAGGTGGGGGCTGCCGTTGATAAGGGATTTGGGGGGTGAGGAGTTATTTCACGTGGCCCAGGACGGCACGCGTGTACGGTTCGCCCAATTCATGCCAAGTAAGCCGCGAGCACATATACTATTCCTGCCTGGTTTTTCAGAGTTCATCGAAAAGCATTTGGAGACAATCGGCGAATTCAAGGCGCGCGGTTGTGGGTTGCTATGCATAGACTGGCGTGGTCAGGGGCTATCCGACCGCGCTCTCCAGGACCGTCGTCGGGGGTACGTATCATCGATGGACCTTTTCGTCTCTGACATGGCGGGGATCCTGGAGCAGACTGATTTCCTAGCAGGGGAGGTGCCGTGCATTTTACTTGGACATTCTATGGGCGGCCATCTCGCGCTAAGGGTGGCGATGGAAATTCCAGGACGTGTGAATTGGATTGTGCTGTGTGCACCGATGATTGACATTTTGACTGGGGCTCTTCCCCGCAGTCTTGCTCCGTTAATCGCTCGTCTAGCTGTCTCGTTGGGATTAGCCAGGCACAATCTGCCGGGTGCCGGGTGCCGCGGTGATCGGCATCATGAGTTCGAAGGGAACCTCCTGACTCACGATGCCAATCGGTTCTATCGCACCCAAGAGCAGATCGCTCGAAATCCGGACTTGGCAATAAACACTCCGACCTTCGGTTGGATTGATGCCGCATTCCGCTCGATTAAACAAGTGAACCAACCGGACCGCCTGGCCTTGATTAGAGCACCAATACTCTTATTCCAGGCTGGTCAGGAAAGGATAGTCTCGAATTCGGCCCAGGACTGGTTGTGCTCCATATTGCCCAACGCTTGGAAGATCGAGGTCCCGACGGCACGACATGAAATCTTGAGCGAGACTGATGCAGTGCGCGCGGTTTTCTGGCGGGAAGTCGATCGGTTTCTCCACAGATAATCTCTGTCTAAACAACAGAAAGCGGTATAACAAATGGATTGAAACCGTGTCAAAAATGGCACGAACTATCACTTTTCCAGGTGAACTGGCCCAGCGATCGGCAAGTCCTTCGGAAACGCTCGGTCCATCCGTTAGCTTTATACACAGACGGCGGAGGCGGTCTGCGGTTTTTTCCGTTGCGACTTCATTCAATTCGTAGGGCCTCGATAGCACTCTGATAAATATACTGCGGTTGTTCAAATCTTGAGGATGAATAGATGACTTCCTTGGATGCGAGGGACTCCGCTCGAATTCCTAATCGATTTGATTGCCGGCAACCTTGCTCTAAAGGCGTGATAAATGTGTCAGCCTTTATTGAAGAGTCGGCGAATCAGGGAGAAGGCAATAGGAGCGAAAAGGACGACTAGCGCGATACGACAAAGGTGATGAGTGGCGACGAATGCGACGTCCTGGCCAATTCCATAGGCGACCAGGCTCATCTCCGCCAGCCCCCCTGGTGCGTAGGCTAGAGTGATGACATACCAGGGAAGCCCGGTGTATTCGGCCAATAACAGGCCAAAGGCGACGGCGGTCGACATCAGTATCACAGCGGAGCCGATGGAGATGCGTATCGTCCGTAAAACCTCGGAGTAATGGATGCCAGAAAACCGGCAACCGACCGCTGTGCCGAGAATCACTTGGGCCACGGCAACTAGGCCCGCTGGTGGCGCGGCGTTTGCCCAACCGGAAAGATGGGCGATAGCGCTAAAGGCGAGAGCGCCTAAAAGGAACGCGGCAGGAAGTCGGAGGTGTCTCGCAATAAACGGACCGACTGTTACGCAGATCCCGAGAACGAGATATTCCCTGAGCGGTAAGTCGAAACCGGGTCCGCGCGGCAATAGGCCAGCCGGGGCCTCGTAGCCACCGAAAATTCGAAACAAGATCGGAAGGGTCATCACCACCAGCAGGATACGGGAAGCGTGGGTCAATGCGATAGTCCTGTCGTCGCCACCCATGTCACGGCCGATCAGTGTCATGTCATTTAGGCCACCTGGCGCAGCAGCGAAATAGGCTGTTGGTGGATTGTAACGACCTACTTTTTTGAGGTAGAGGATCACGAGAGTAACCGCCAAGGAGGCATAGACGAATAGTCCGCTCACTGTTATTGCCCACTGCCCGATCCGATTGAGTAGGTCTGGGGTAAACTGGCTACCGAGCATGGCGCCTATGAAAACTACCATGCCCTGGCGCAACATATTGGGCAGGCGAACCGGCGCCCCTGAAACGGATGCCACAGTCACAAACACCATCGAACCCAGCATCCAGGGCAGTGGCATTTTTAGGATGGCGAAGACCGTTCCGCCGACTGCGCCAAACACCAATGCCATAACTACGGAACCGCCCGGAGACCCATTGGTCAGTTTCTCGTCACCTGCGAGCTCGGTCTGCGTTTTCGCCCGATGGTCAGTTAAGGTGAATTGCGTACTGCGTTCAGTCAAGAAAGCGTCCTAGCCGGACCGCGGTCTGTCCTTTTCTTAGCCGGCGAGACGGCATAATGAGAACACAATTGTCATGTGGCGTATGGATTGGTTTGTCACCATCGGTGCCAAGCAACGTACCTGCTTTCGGAATTACTTCCATGCCGACGTAAGATTCCACAAATTTAAATGAGTTGGTCTCCACCGTAATCGGATGTGTCACCTCGATCACATGTTGCGCACCCGTATTGTCGTTTCCTGGCCATGCATCGATGAGTTCGGGGTCAGCCACGCCAGTGGCAACCAAAAACCTTATTGTCGTAGACCGTGCTATATCAACGGTCGAAGATGCCCAATGTTGTCCGCATTCGACGAGCAAAGCGGCGGCCTTTTGCTTGGGATCAGAAAAGTGGGCATAGTCGCGCATTCGGCGGCCAGCAGCGTGCCCACGGTCGACAACGATGGTGTCAGGCACGCCGACACTCTCAGCGAGCGAGCGCCCCTTTGAAAGGGGGCCGGCCAACATTAGTGGAGCAGTCGGGTGTTGCATCGAGTGAATGTCCAGTAGCATGTCGACATTGTCGAGTAGGGGCTGAATTTTGCGGCAACGTTGCACTTCCCGGGTATTCCTCCCGCCTGCGAGTATTTCGGTTTCCCAGAGTCGATTCATATCCTCGTCGAGGAAGCGGGAGAGTGTTGGACGTTCGACATCGAAACTCAAAAAGGCATCCACGTTACAGAAGCCTATGCTGAGGCGCCCGCGCGCGGGTCGGAACCCGCTGCGCAACAACTCGTCTAGGACTACGGCACCACATAATTCGTTACCATGCATCAGCGCAGTAACCATTGCATGAGGGCCGGTGACGGGTCCGGAGAAACTGATAAAATAGTCGACGCCGGTGTTGCCTGTCCGATAGGCGGAAATGTCAGGCGGTGTGATCTCGACAGGATAAGGGCGCAAGTCGGATAACGGTTGTGGTGAGATCATGTGGCTCCAAACACAACACGATGGTTCTTGCTGTTCCAATATAAGGATTTCCGACTTACGCGCCAGAGAGTTCGTCTTGAAACCATCTAAGAATCCTAGGTCCCTGTGTTTAGTGCCCGGCAGGCCCTAAGGTGCGAACTGCTCTTTCAACACCCGTTCGTCCAGATTGTGGTCCGGGTCATAGAGCAAATTCAGTTCGATCGACCGATCCTCAGTGATTTCGACGAGCTTGATATCGCGTACCTCAGTGGCATCTGCGGTGGCGCTAACGGGGCGCTTGTCTGTTTCCAGGGCCTCTAGTGTAATCCGCGCTGTGTTATCGAGCAACGCGCCGCGCCAACGTCTCGGTCTGAACGCGCTAAGTGGTGTCATCGCAAGAATACCTGCTCCGAGTGGAATGATAGGTCCATGAGCCGACAGATTGTAGGCGGTGCTGCCTGCCGGTGTGGAGACGATTATTCCATCGCATAATAGGTCGTCCATGCGCACTGTAGTATCAATTGTTACTTTGAGTCGCGCGGTCTGCGCGGTCTGACGCAGCAGGGATACCTCGTTGATCGCCAAAGCCGCCCGACCTTCTCCTGTTACGGTCATGACCTGCATGCGCAGTGGATGTAACGTGACCAGGGTCGCAGCTTCGATCCGTTCGATAAGATGGTTCTCGTCATACTCATTCATTAAGAAGCCTACGGTGCCCCTATTCATGCCGAACACCTTAATCGGCAGGTCGAAATGCTTGCGCAGAGTTTCTAACATCATGCCGTCGCCACCCAATGCCACAATGATGTCGGCATTGTTCTCGTCGACATGGCCATACCGCTTCTCGAGGGCTTGCTTTGCGGCGAGCGCGTCGTCGGTTGGCGAGGCTAGGAAGGCGATTCGCGGCATTGACATCGATCCCGTCCCAAAAAACCAAAGCTAGCCGTTAGGAATCTGAGTAATATAGCATCCCAGGATTGACCGAGACATCTTGAAACCGTTCAGTTAATGGGGGGATATCCGAAAAATGAGATTGGAATAAGTTTTGCGTGCCTCTACATTTTTTTTGCTTGAGTGATCATAATCTTTGCCCCGGGCGCGGGGTCTGTCAATCCACACACCATATACTACTACCCCGAGCCGAGCTACATCGAGAATGTCAAGTCTGGAAACGAGATTGCGTCCAGAGCCCGCTCGGGGAGCCGTATGGGATTTGTATCTGGGGCAGTAGGCATTACAAAATGAACGGCCAACTTCTAAGCATCCTGCGATCTTCCCCGTCGGAATGGAGCCTGAGAATCTCATCTTTAGTTAGCTTGACTGGGAGGCGGGTAAAAACGCTTTATCGGGCACGGTACTCAACATTATTGAGCGGCGGCCATAGCACGCTCGCGCCGGATTCGTTGAATTTATGCAATAGGTCAGTAATTTAGGCTGGTCGTCGACATGTGCCCTAACGACGCTCTCGACGGTTTTCAGGCTACACAGCTAACACGCCCATACTTACCGGACTTTGACGGGTGTGTTCACTGGATGGGCCGGCAGGGTTCTAAGCCACGCCTAAAATGAGAAATTGGGGATCGGGCGATGTTCAGGAGCCCCAGGGCCTAATTGCTTCTTTAAGTGCCTTGTAACCTTCGAGGAAACCTGGTCGTTCGCTGGAATATACCTTGTCAAAGGTTACCAGAGCAGCGTCGAGCCATGCTTGAAGCGGTTCGTTACCCTTATTGGCATCTAGATAGGCATCGCGGATCAACACAAAATGAATCCGCGGATCATAGGGTTGTTTGGTGCCGCCCATGGACTCATCACCATCCAAGAGGCGCAGAAGCATAGCGTCGGCGGATCCTAGTGTTTGTTCATGGATTGCTGGGCCACTCATCCGATGCATCACCGAGGTCATGTCGCGCCCGTTACCCGTTGTGTAACCCATATCACTCCATAGTGCTGAGATATCAACGTCTATGCCAAGATGCTCAGCTACCCGGCTGCCGAAATTGCGAAGTGGATCCGAAAAATCCGCCATCAAGTCCGTCAAACGGTCTCCGTCCAAGTCGGTTGCCAGTACGATGCAGTCTCGCTGTTCGATCATGTCCCAAAGCAATAGGCCATAGTTGGTGTCTGCGATGTGCTGCTCAATCCGTCCACCCCAATTTTCCATGCCTTCCTTGAAGTCGGCCGGCAGTAGATTGATAATACGGTGGATGTTTTCCTTATGTTCCTCGTAAGGGTCAACCGCGTATTTACGGCCCACCTCGAACTTTGTTCCCTGCAAAAGCCATGCGTGCAGGCCTGCGTTGATCCCATCCTCCATAGCTTGGGTGGGCTTCATAGCGACCCGGCCGAGCTTGCCAGTTTCGTGCACCATTTTGAGGAAAAGACGGTTTGCATATGCCATCTGTACGCCTGGTGAGTTCATCTCCGAGTGGACTAGACCGGTCTTAGGGTCGACTACGAATTTCGGTCGGTTTTGTGAGTAGGGTAAGCATGGCATGCAGCGTACGGCAGTGACGGGCCCGTAGGGGCGCACGTTGCAGTATACGCCGGCCTGTGTCCTAAGGGGCGCGTTGCCCGACTTGCCCATGACCACGACACGGCCACCCTGTCCGTCGCTAACATACGCGTCGCCTGCAGTCGACCACTTGATGGATATACAGGGCATGTTTCCGAACCATCCCAGGCATGCTAACTTGGTGTCGTGACGGTACTGGGACCACATTGGCACCGCGTAAAATGGCAGCCCGAGTATATCGATCGCTGCGACCGTTCCGAGGAGCGCGTAGGCGTCGGTGAGTGAGTGAGCCACCGGGTTAACGTCGTCGGCAAAATTTCCACCTTGCCAGACTACCGCTTCGGGATACCCTTCAGGCCGCACGTCCGTCGGTTGATAAAGTTCCTCTAGCGCGCCGAAAAGGTCGCCGCCATCGGCTTCGGTGCGTGCGATTGCCATCAGATCGATCATTGTCTTCTCTTTCCTCTCCGGTCCCGCCCAGTGCCCGTAAAGCGGCTACGGAACGGTCCGCGCTGATTGTCCGGTTCGCTTGATGGTGAGCAGCAGCCTTTTCTATGCTGGGTTGGGAGCCATCTGTAAAGCCCGTAAACGTGTTCAATTTTGCAGAACCTTTCCCGAACCCTGGTCACACAGTTTTTCGACGACAGCCGTTTGCTTGGTTTGGGGCTGCTCAAGTCAAATTTGGATTTGCGGCGAAATCGTAGTTTGGTTGCCTACTAGCGGTAGGACCCCTGCGGGCGCATCCACAACACTCATTATCTCGGTATGTTTGGTTTGGGTAAAACCCTCGTCCACGGCGTGGCGCACTAGCGAGACGAAGGGATCCCAATAGCCTTTCACGTTGACCAAGATAATCGGTTTTGCCAACAGGCCGAGTTGGCTCCAGGTCAGTACCTCGATGGTCTCATCAAAGGTGCCAAAACCGCCGGGCAATGAGACGAAAGCATTGGCACGCTCGTACATGAGTTGTTTTCTTGTGTGCATGTTCTCGGTTATGATCAGTTCGTCAAGAAGCGGATGATCCACCTCGCGTTCCTTAAGAAATTGGGGGATAATCCCGGTCACTCGACTGCCGGCGGAAAGGGCTGCGTCGGCGACCAGTCCCATCAATCCGACCCGTCCGCCTCCATAGACCAGATCGATGCGAGCCTCACCTATGATCCGTCCCATCTCCTTGGCGGTCTCACGATAGACTTGGTCGACGCGAATGGAGGAGCCGCAGAAAACGCAAATCGTCGAGCATTCAGTCATGGATTCGGTCCATTCCACTCAAAAATTCTTTGGTCAAACAGACTACGAACGGTATAGCACTCAGGAAGATTGCGTGGTTTTAGGGCTGGGTTTATTGTCTCTATAGATCCTGGGAGCCGAAGCCGTATGATTTCACGTCCCATCTTGATCGGAGTCGTCGGTGCGGTGGTGATAATCGCTGCACTCATGCTTAATTTCCTCTTGAACGAAGATGCACCGGGTGAGCGGGTTGCGCTTCCTACACTTCCGGCGCCAGTGGGAAATACTCCATCGAAACTCGCCATCACGCCCAAGACCGAAACGAATAAGTCTGACCATGTTTCGCCCAAGAATCCTGCGACGAAGAGCAAGGGACCCGAATTTGAATTAGTCCGGGTGGACCCCGAAGGCAATATAGTGATTGCTGGACGTGCTACTCCCAACGCCAAAATCAAGATTAAGGACGGCGATACGTTGATTGGTGAGGCGATAGCCGATTCACGTGGCAAATGGGTCATTGTACCGGAACGCCGCCTGGTGCCGGGTAGCCGCATACTAACCCTAGAGGCCGAGACTGAGAATGGTTCGGTTTCTCTGTCCAAAGAGGCAGTTGTGGCAGTCATACCCGAGACGGGAAAGGACATTGCCAAGGCGGTAACCGACGGTGACCGAACGCCACTCGTTATGACCGTCCCTCGGGACTATGCTTCGAAGCAGGCATCACGGGTGATCCAGGCACCTAAAGTAGCTGCTCCGGACCAATCTTCTGGTGAAACTGCCGCGGCGCGGGCCAATAGTTATCAGGGACATTTGAAACCTGACGCGTCTGCCGAGGCTGCGGGACCAGGCCCCGAATCGACACAGGTTAAAAGCGAGCCCAAAGCGCGATTCGTGGCCGAAAGAGGGGTGGTTCAAGGTCCCGTGTCACTCGACACCATTGATTATGACGACAATGGTGACGTTGTATTCAGCGGCCGCGCCGAGCCTGGTCAATCCGTGCAGGTCTATGTTGACAACAAGCCCATGGGGCGTGCGGTAGCCGCCGCCGATGGGCGGTGGACACTCGGCCCAAGTGTCAAGGTCGAACCAGGTACTCACCAGGTCCGTGTCGATCAGGTCGCCGAGAAAGGCAGGGTGTTGGCCCGGGTCGAATTACCTTTCATGCGTGCGCAGCCGTTCAAAGAATTGCGGGACCAGACGGTGGTGGTTATTCAGCCTGGAAACAATCTCTGGCGTATCGCTAGCCGGATCTATGGCGATGGGTTCAGATACACCGAGATCTACCAAGCCAACGTTGACCAGATACGAGATCCGGACTTGATTTATCCGGGGCAAATTTTTGGGCTCCCGCTGACGAACTGAACAATGCCATGAATTTTATGATTTCCAAGGATGACGGCCTTTTGAAGGACGTGCTGGTTCCCGTCGCTCGGGAGGGTTGGCCATTTGTTGGGATCTTTGCTGGTGTAACTGTGTTGCTTTTCTTGCTCGCAGATCCGTTGGGCATTATCGGGACCGTTCTAACCGTTTGGTGTGTCTACTTTTTCCGAAATCCTGAGCGGGTCACGCCCAGTCGGGATGGCCTGCTGATCTCACCCGCTGATGGCGTTGTGCAAATGATTATTGACGCAGTTCCACCACGTGAACTTGATATGGGTGAGGATCCGATTCCCCGTATCAGCGTGTTCATGAACGTGTTTGATTGTCACGTGAACCGGGCGCCCTGTGATGGACGCATTGGCAAGTTGTCGTACATTCCCGGAAAATTCATGAACGCCGCCCTCGACAAGGCGAGCGAGGACAATGAGCGCCAGATGATCCGGATCGATTTAAGTGATGGACGTCGGGTTGCTGCGGTCCAAATCGCGGGCCTAGTTGCGCGACGGATAGTCTGTTACTTGCAAGAGGACCAGACGATCCTGGCTGGTGAGCGTTTCGGTCTGATCCGATTCGGAAGCCGGGTTGATGTCTACTTACCCAAGGACGTTGCGCCATTGGCGGCCGTGGGCCAACGTTGTATCGCGGGAGAGACTGTCCTGGCCGACATGCATGCCGACGAGGCACCCAGGGCGGGCGAGGTCCGTTAGGAAAGGTGGTAGGCCATGGCTCGTACCCCCCACCCACGTCGTGGACGTCGTTTCCGAGTTATGTCATTCAGTACGCTAATACCCAATTTTATAACAGTTTTAGCGCTCTGCTCGGGCTTGACAGGTATTCGGTTCGCGTTACAGGAACGCTGGGAATTTGCCGTCGGCGCGATCGCGGTGGCAGCAGTTTTGGATACTCTGGACGGCCGTATGGCACGGTTGCTCAAGGGCCAGAGCAAGTTTGGCGCCGAGCTAGACTCTTTTGCCGATTTCATAAGTTTTGGGGTCTCCCCGGCGATCGTGATCTACCTATGGTCGACCGAGGAGGTTGGAGGTCTTGGCTGGATGGGAGTGTTGTTCTTTGCTACGTGCATGGCGCTCAGGCTCGCCCGGTTTAACACAAAGCTCGATGACGGTGACCCGCCGCCCTTCGCTGCACGCTTTTTTACCGGTGTTCCCGCGCCAGCTGCCGCTGGGCTCGTTTGTCTTCCAGTGATCGTGAGCTTCGAAGTTGATCCGGATCTAGTTTCTCAGCCGCATCTGGTGGTCATTTGGATGGTCATTGTCGGCCTGCTCATGGTGAGCTTTATTCCGACGTTTTCATTCAAGGGCGTAAAATTGCCACAGAAATTCGTGGTGCCGATTCTGGTTATGGCCGGTTTTGTGATCGCTGGTTTTCTAAGCGCGCCCTGGATGACTTTGGGTGGTATTATTTTTGTCTACATGGTGACTATACCGTTCAGCTACAGGTCACACCGCCGCCTGTCCGCCATGCACGAGACTCAGAAAGCGTCTGAGAAGGTACTGCGAAAGGGCACACCAAACACCGAGGCTGAAGGCCCGACGGACTAGTTGGCGGGGGCGTTATTCCCTTTCGAGAAAGATTGGAATCTATCCGCCCTCAAGCGGGCTACGTTCACACGTAGCATCAATGCGCAAGGCGTTACGATCAGGGTCAGGATGCTGGCAAATCCAAGGCCGAAAACGATTGCCGTGGCGAGTGAGACCCACCATTGGGTTGATGGTGCTCCCATCGTGATTTCGCGGGACACGAAATCGATATTGACCTGTAGTACCATGGGCAGCAGGCCGAGGATAGTCGTCACCGTGGTCAGCAAAACTGGCCGAAGTCGTTGGGCGCCAGTCCTTAAAATAGCTTCTAGCGCGTCAGTGGTCCTCTGCTTCATGCGATCATAGGTATCGATCAGCACGATGTTGTTATTAACCACGATGCCGGCGAGAGCAATCACACCCACTCCCGTCATGACGATCCCAAATGGTTTGCCGGTAACCAGTAATCCCAGCATCACCCCTATGGTTGACATCATCACTGCTGAGAGAATGAGGAACGCGCTGTAAAAACTGTTGAACTGGGTCACCAGAATGATTGCCATTATGAACAGCGCCACACTGAAAGCTTTGACCAAAAAAGCCTTGGCCCTGGCCTGCTCTTCGTCCTCACCCTTGAAGACGATCTCGACAGTCTCCGGGAAGTCGTTCGCTGCGATCCATTGACGTAGCTCGGTAACCTTATTGTCGGCTAGCACCCCGGGTAATACGTCTGCCCTAACGGTCATGACGCGGTGCGTGTCTACTCGTTTAATGGTACCTATTTTGGGTCCGGGTGCCCAATCGACGAATCCGTCGATTGGCACTAGGCCGATGTCCGTCTTGATCCGCATCCGTTGTAATTGATCTAGGCGCCGATAGATTTTGGGATAGCGTATGACGACGTCGATTTCTTCGTCACTGTCATTGGTGCGGTAACCTGTTAGTTTCAAGCCCTTGGTTACGAGTTGCACATAGTTTCCCACCAGTGCAACGTCCGCACCATATTTGGCCGCCTGAGCCCGGTCGACCGTTAACCGCCATTCGATCCCCGGGATGTCGCGATCATCCTCGATTGCCGTCAGGCCCGCCAGGGTTTCGAAATGTTCCCGGAGCCTGGCGATTGTAGTTGTTAAGTCGTGGGTATTTTCGGAACGGACCTGAACTTGTAGCGGTTTGCCGGTTGGAGGACCACGTTCCTTCTTTACTGCCTCGGCGCGGATCCCGGCATAGGCGCTCGTAGCCACGATGATTTGATCCAGGATCTCTTGAGCCGGACGGCGTTCGCGCCAGTCCTTGAATTCGAGGTGTATCGAACCGATGACGTCCTCGGCAATTTGTCGACCCCCGCCTTTTGGCTTGCCGACGAAGGTGTAAACGGTTGTGAATTCGTCTAGAGCTAAGACTTCACGTTCCACGTCGCCCACTAGGGCCGCCTTCTCGTTTGTGGAGAGATTGCCGCGCGCATGGACATAGATCTTGGCGCTATCAGGTTCGACATCGGGGAAGAACTCTATGCCTTTGCCAGCTACGGCGTAGAAGCATTGTGCACCGATCAAAGCGATAACTGCCAAGATTAGGATCTTAGCCGGATGGCGAAGCGCGCGGCGCAGTATCTGGATATAGGCTCCGGTCAGGCCGCCGATGCTCGACAGATCCCCGTTCTCGGCAGCAGAGAGTGCCCGAGCCGATTCGGGGTTTGTGGAGCTCGACTTGCCAACGCGTGCTCCAAGTGATGGCACGAACAATAAAGCCATCAGTAGTGATGCTGTAAGCGTGGCGGCTAGCGTGATGGGCAGGAATTTCATGAATTCACCGACCACGCCCGGCCATAGGATGAGAGGCATGAAGGCCGAGAGCGTCGTCGCGGTCGATGCGGTAATCGGCCAAGCCATGCGCTTGGCCGCGTCACCGTAGGCTTGCATCCTTGATAACCCTTCGGCCATCTTCCTGTCAGCATATTCGGTGACGACGATCGCTCCGTCGACAAGCATGCCGACGGCTAAAATAAGACCGAACAAGACCACGACGTTAATTGTGAGACCGAGCGTCGACAACACCAGGATACCGAGTAGGAAGGAACTGGGGATAGAGATGCCAACCAGCATGCCGGACCTCCAACCCAACGCGCCAACCACTACCACCATGACCAAGACAATTGCGCTTAGAACGTTGTTCTGCAAATCCTTCAGCATAACGCGAATGTTATTAGAGCGGTCTTGTGAAAAGGTGATTTGGACGGGGTCCGGCCAATTTTCACTAACCTTTTCAGTCACGGTACGAACCCGTTCGATGGTATCTATGATGTTTTCACCTGGGCGTTTGGAAATCTCGAGGCCGATCGAGGGTTCCCCTGATTGCCGCGCATAAGAGGTCCGGTCCTTGAATGTGCGTTGCACGTGGGCGATGTCACCGATAGTGACGACAGCATCGCCCCCTACTTTGAGTGGTTGTGAGAAAATGTCATCCAAATTACTGTAGAGGCCGGGTACTTTTATTGGAAACTGGCCGTTGCCGGTATCTAACGTACCGGCGGCGATTAGCATATTCGAACGGGCGAACGCGCTAATTACTTGGATAGAGTCAATCCCATAGCTTTCCATCCGCAATGGGTCGACTACGACTTCGATCAATTCCTCCCGATTGCCGGTAAGTTTGGCTTCCAGAACGCTATTGATTCCTTCTATCTCGTCACGCAGATCATGGGCCAGGTGTAATAGTGTCCGTTCCGAAATTGCACCCGACAGCGTTACGACCAAGACTGGGAAAAGGCTGAAATTAACCTCGTGGACTTTGGGTTCATCGCTCTCATCTGGCAGCGTTGGCTTGGCGCGGTCGACCATGTCGCGAACGTTGGTCATCGCCTTATCGGCATCGAAACCAGCATCAAACTCTAGAACCACGTTGGCGCCGCCCTCATAGGGGGTTGAACGCATTTCCTTGACGCCCCGGATGCTTCTTAGTTCTTTTTCCATTGGATGTAAGAGCAGGCGCTCTGCGTCTTCTGGCGAGATCCCGTCATGCCTCATGCTAACATAAATGATCGGAATGCTCACGTTTGGATCGGATTCCTTGGGTATTTCGACGTAAGCGACCGTACCAGCGATAAGAATCAGCAGGAGGGCGAGGAGCGTAGTGCGTGAGCGTGCAAGCGCGGCGTCGATGAATGTCTTCACGAGGTCACTCCTGGGAGATCGTCCTCGTTCACTGGCTTCACTGTTTCACCGTGCTCGACGAAGTCCTGGCCGACTATGATAACGTCGGCTTCTTGTGGCAGGCCTGTTATGAATACCTCACGATCCGTTCCACCAATCAGTTGGACCGGCACGAAGAGGACCTTGTTTGAAGCGTCCACTGTCTTAACGCCTAGACGGCCATCCTTGTCTAGGGTGAACAGCGCGGCCGAAACCCGGTGTGCTGGGATCGCCGGGAGCGGCAGAGCGAGTTCGGCTGTCACGCCGTCGACTATCGTCAGATCCGGATTGGGGATCTCTAATTCGACCTTGAAGGTGCGGGTATCGGGCTGGGCGGCGACTGAGATGTAACGGATCACTCCGTTGAGCACCGTGTCGTCCGTTAGCCGAGCTCTAGCGGTTTGGCCCCGAGCAAGCTTAAAATAGTCCCGCTCAGACACATAGGCGGTGACCAGAACAGGGTCTAAGTCGACCACCTCGGCCACCCGGTCGCCCTTTTTCAGGAAATCCCCTAACTCTACGAGACGGTGGTTTAGGATGCCATCAAAGGGCAGCCGGATTGTCGTATTTTCGAGATTGGTCTGCATTCGTTCTTGACTAGCTTTGGCAGCTTGCAGGTTCGCGAAGGCGGCGGCGAGCTTTGTCTCAGCCTGAAAACCTTTGCGTGCTAGTTTACGAGCCGCTTCGTATTCCATTTCGCGTTGCTTGACCCGGGCCTTGGATTCTGCAACACGGGCCGGCCAATCTTCCCGATCAAAACGGACTAAAACCCCTCCGCGTTTAACTGGATCGCCTTCGTCGGCGTCAATAAAGGCAATGCGCCCGGCTACCTGGCTGCGTATCACAATTCGGCGCGACGCTTCAGTTTGGCCGGTGACAACGACGGTGGAAGTGTAATTCTCGGCGGTAATTCGGCGCACCCT
>PBMU01000031.1 GCA_002722775.1 Rhodospirillaceae bacterium | reverse complement strand
GGTTGCTAGATGTCCCAACTTTCTGCCCGCCACCACATTCAAAGTGGAATATTGTCGTGTTTCTTCCAAGGGTTCTCTAGTTTCTTATTGCGTAGCATAGTAAGCGCCCGTGCGATCCTGCGACGCGTGTCACGTGGCATTACGATGTCGTCAATATAGCCCCGCGCACCAGCAACGAACGGATTCGCAAATTTTTGGCGGTATTCCTCGGTACGCTCAGCTATTTTCTCTTCGTCATCCAGATCACCCCTGAAAATAATCTCCACGGCACCCTTTGGCCCCATCACGGCGATCTCAGCCGTCGGCCAAGCAAAATTCACGTCACCACGGAGGTGCTTCGAGCTCATAACATCATAAGCGCCACCATAGGCCTTGCGCGTTATTACTGTGACCTTGGGCACTGTCGCCTCGGCAAAGGCAAATAACAATTTAGCGCCGTGCTTAATGATGCCGCCATATTCCTGTTGCGTCCCCGGCAGGAAACCCGGCACATCGACAAATGTGACAATCGGAATGTTAAAACAGTCACAGAAGCGCACAAAACGACCGGCTTTTCGAGAGCTGTCGATGTCGAGGCATCCAGCCAAAACCATGGGTTGGTTGGCAACGATACCCACGGTTCCTCCTTCAACACGCGCAAAACCGACAATGATGTTGCCGGCAAAATCAGGCTGGATCTCAAAAAAATCCTCCTCATCTACAACCTTCAGGATCAACTCCCGCATGTCGTACGGCTTGTTGGGGTTGTCGGGTATCAGGCTGTCGAGCGAAGGTTCGGACCGGCCGGCTACGTCAGCGGTCGCACGCACCGGTGGCGGTTCGCGATTGGAGGCTGGAAGAAAATCTAAGAAACGCCGCAGTTGCAAAAGCGCCTCAACATCGTTGTCAAAGGCATGATCCGCGACGCCGGACTTCGATGAGTGTGTGACAGCCCCACCAAGTTCTTCGTGCGATACCGCCTCGTGGGTGACCGTCTTCACCACGTCGGGACCGGTGACGAACATGTAAGAGCTATCCTTCACCATAAAGATAAAGTCTGTCATAGCCGGAGAGTAGACGGCGCCCCCCGCGCACGGCCCCATCACCATAGAGATTTGTGGCACAACGCCACTTGCTAAAACATTTCGTTGGAACACTTCGGCGTACCCACCCAATGAGGCCACGCCCTCCTGGATCCTGGCACCGCCTGAATCATTCAACCCCACAACCGGCACACCTACCTTCATCGCCTGGTCCATCACCTTGCAAATCTTCTCGGCATGCGCTTCTGATAGAGCACCGCCAAAGACTGTGAAATCCTGACTAAAGACGAAAACTAGCCGACCATTTACGGTTCCAAAACCTGTCACCACTCCATCACCTGGCACCTTTGAGTCCGCCATGCCAAAATCGGCGCAACGGTGTTCAACAAACATGTCCCATTCCTCAAACGAGTCATCATCGAACAGGATTTCTATTCGTTCACGCGCGGTCAGCTTACCCTTGGCGTGCTGAGCGTCGATTCGCCTCTCGCCCCCACCGAGGCGCGCTTCGGCTCGCATGTCCTCGAGCCGTTGAGTGATATCGTACATAGTTTTAACCCTCCCGGTCTCTCCCATCCGGTCACCAACATGGCGCCGAAGGGGTCTGTCTGGTCAATTCAGGACACTGCAAAGTCGCAAAAACTCAACCGCTGCCAGAAAGTCACGACAAATGTTCGAACGTCTTGCCATCGCGTCGCCATCTTCGCCCCAACGCTCAATCTGATAGGTCTCATCAAGTCGCGCCGCATCTACACCCTCCCCAGCCGTTATCCGGCCCTCCACGACAGCGAGCGCAATCACTAGCGATCCCGAGAGAGAGGTGATCTCGTGCAAACCAGCCAGGGGTAAGTCGTCAAAGGTCGCAACGATATTCCGAAGACCTTGAACCGATTCAGTCGGCTGGGTGACTGGGAAGAGCCCGGTCGTTATCGATAAAGGGGCGTTAAAGGTTACCGCGCACCAGTCTAGCAGGGGTTGCCAAGACGCATGCTGGCGAGCTGCCAGTTCGGCTGGTTTCTCGGTGCGATAGCAGAGTAGGTCGGATTTAGCGAAGGCTGCAATACCCGCAATTACGTCTTCTCGTTGTGGAGCCACCCGATCAATGCCGGTTGCGGCTAGAGACATGTTCGGCATCCCTGTAGGGTCCACTGTCTCACCCTGGGCATCCCACTCCGCGCCCACAGCATCTGCTAGAGCGCAACTGGGAAGAACCAAGTCGCGACGACCGGGCGTGCGAACCGGGCGCCCGTCCAGAGTAAGCCGGTACCCATCATTTGACTTTTCGATGCCCACTGTTTCGTAGAAACGCTTCACTCGATCGCCCTTTAATGTCCTTCGAACAAACCCCTAACCACACACTGGAACTTCTTCAGTGTACCTGAAAAGAATTCCTACACACGGAGATCCGCAGCGCAGGCCTAGATCGGAAATATAGGCAGTCAGCCCACCGCGGCAATGAGCATCCCTTTGGCCATGCCTGCAACAAATGGTGGCACTTGAAGACTGGTCAATCGCAGGTTCTTCGGCATATGGGGTGGTTTAGGATCACGTTCTTTAGCCGCCCCTTAATCTCCCATCCGCCGGAGTCGATCGTCAACAGAACGACAACAATATCCATTAATACCCCGGCTGTTCTCAAATTGTGCTTCCCATGGAAAGTCCAAATTTTTCGTTTAGGGCGCCGTCCAGTTCGTCGAAATGATGGATGACCGCATCTGGCTGTATTGAAAGCAATAGGGCAATATCATGGTAACCCCAAGTGACCCCAATCCCGGCGACGCCAGCGTTATGCGCCATCTCCAAATCAAAGGTCGTATCGCCGATCATCGCGGTGGCTGACTGCCCAACGTCTGCCTCATCCATGGCCTGGAGCAGCATTGTAGGATCTGGTTTTCCTGGTGCGTTATCAGCGCATTGCAATGAAACAAACCGCCCGGTAATGCCATGAGCCTCGAGCACATTTACAAGGCCCAGTCGGCCTTTTCCTGTTGCGATTGCCAGCAACACACCCGCCTCAGCCAACCGATCGAGCGCCGACAATGCCCCTGGAATCAGAGGGTCTGGGCCCACATGCGTTTGCATGGCATAGGCATGGTCCTTGTAACTCTCGACCAAACGTTCAGTCAAAAGCCCACGCACGTAGGGATTGATTTTCTGTATCGCCGTATCCAATGGAAGACCAATCACCGACCGAATGGCAGATGGATCAGGTGGATCGAGATCAAGATCTTCGAATGCTGCCCGCATCGGCGCAACTATACCCTGTTGACTGTCGATGAGGGTACCATCGAGATCAAATACAGCGAGACCCATTGGCACTTTAGTCATTATTAGTCCACCTCACTCCCCAAAAATGGTTCGGTATCGGCGGTCAGATCGAAACCAAGGAAAGACCAGGTGTGTACCATGTGCTCGGGAAGGGTAGCGTTTACAGAAAGACACGAGTGATCGGGTCTTCGGACTAGGATCGAGCGGGCATGCAAATGCAACTTTGGGGACAACTCTCCAGGTCCAAGAAATGCGCCCTCGCCGCCATACTTGCCATCACCCAATACCGGCGTGCCAAGCGACGCCATGTGCACGCGCAACTGGTGTGTACGGCCGGTGAGTGGCCGCATCGCCATCCAAGCTACGCGTCGGCCAAGTTGTTCCAGAACCACATAATCGGTAACCGCTCGCCGACCATTACCCCAGTCAACTGCCATCTTATCGCCATTATGCCCCGCCAACTTAGCGACCGGAAGATCAATAGTGCCCGCGGAAAATCTTGGTTCGCCAACCACCGCAGCCCAATAAGTCTTTATCGCCGAACGGTATCGGAATGCCTGAGTCAGCCACCGTGCAGCCCGGGCAGATCGAGCCAATAGCAGAACCCCGGAGGTATCCTTATCGAGACGGTGGACAAGCCGGGGACGTTCGGCAGAATCAAAACGCAATTCGTCGAGTGCCCCATCTATGTGTCGTTTAGTGCCAGTCCCACCCTGGACAGCGAGGCCGGGCGGCTTATCCAGGGCGAGTACATCGTCATCCATGTGGAGCACCCGTCTAGCTAGCTCACGCGCGAGTTCGGAATCCACCCTCTTTACCTTGGAACGTCGACTTGTTGGGTTTTGGGGATGTGGCTCCATCGGCGGGACCCGCACCACTTGGCCCTTTTTGATCCGTTGACCGGCCTTGGCGCGCCGCCCGTCTACACGAACCTGGCCGGTACGTAACAACTTTTCCAAACGCCCATGTGACAAATCTGGAAAATGCCGTTTGAACCAGCGATCCAACCGGATTTCCACGTCGGCGACTTCAACCTTGACCGTTCGCACGCCCGTCATGTCACTACCGTGCGCATGACCCAAAGGCCGGAAAACAACCCAAAGATAGAGAGCGCGACAGACGCCAAAATATAGCCGCCAGCAGCCATGAGATGGCCTCGCTCATAGAGCATGGCTACATCAAGCGAAAAGCTTGAAAACGTGGTGAACGAACCTAAAACACCAACTGCAAAGAAAGCTCGGAATTCCTGGCCCCCGCTTGTCCTTAACGTGAAAAACTCGATAAACAATCCCATCACAAAAGAGCCGACGATATTGACGAACAACGTGCCCCAAGGAAAACCCAAGCCAATTAGGCGGCTGATCCAGACAACCGACTGATAGCGGGCTACAGCGCCTATGGCACCACCGAGTGCGACAGCGAGCACTAGTTTCATCGGTCTAGAGCCTTTCCTGGCATTTCCGTTGGCTCCAAAATGCCCTAGCTACTCCAGTCGACGCCGAAGATCCAGCCTTCCGCTCGGGTGGCAACTCGATCGCAAAACGGCGTTTGCCAGACTTCGGGGACCGGATCAAGCGCCCGCAAGGCCGCCGCCGAGACCAACGCATCTGGCTCGTCCTCGCGCGCCGGCACCCAGTCTGCAGCTACCGGCCGAGACCCATAATGTGCCAGCGCCCGGTTCAGGACCGTCTGGTCAGTCCACGCACGTGGGTTTGCACGGGCGAGTTTGAAGAATAATCTTGGAAAGATCTCCACCACCACCGATCCACCGCCGAAGGCTTCGAAAGGCCAGATCGTGACATCATCTCCAAGCCGACTCTTCAGGTGATGAAGGAAACGCATACCAGCAAGAGAGCCGGTCCCAACATTCGCCGAACCAACGCATTTCATCACTGGATGCGGTGCAGTAATCGCCGCACAGGCTGTCTCGACTTTCCGCTGGCGGAACCTGTAGAGATCGCCCTTGCCCCTGGGCGAAAGAAAATAGCGATGCCAGGGTAGGTCATCACGTTGATAGAATGGAGCTCCATAGAGTTCTGGTGCAACCTCACAAACACCTTCTATCATATCCCAAAGTGCAAATGCATGATCGGGTTGCGAGCCTTCGCCAGGAAAATATGCTCCTTCATCTCCAAAGGCGTAAGCAAAAGCAAAATCGAAACCCGCGAGCACTCTTCCACGAGCCATCCTATCAATTAGCCACTCTAGCACTACCCGGCGGGTCCACCAACGCCCAACGGGCGGATCAACCAGACCGGGCGCGGCATTACCCGGTTTCGCCTCGGCAATTTGTAAGCCGGGTAATTTCGGGCCTCTCGCCCCCGACCAGTCAATGCCAAGAAATACGTCGAAGTCCGGAAACGGTGTCGAGCTGTCACTCACCAGGCAACTTCCCTTCACCTTCACCCCGGCGGCGGCGTAATTTGCCCCAATAAGCGAGCCGCTTGACCACCTCGCGTTCGAAACCACGCTCAATCGGATTGTACAACCGCCGACGCTCCATGCCTTCAGGAAAATAATCCTGGCCAGAAAAGCCGTCCTCGGCGTCGTGATCATAGGAATAGTTAGAGCCGTAACCCAGATCCTGCATCATTACTGTGGCTGCGTTCAGAATATGTGCGGGCGGCATTAACGACCCGCCCTCACGAGCCGCGCCGCAAGCCGCACCGAGAGCTTTGTAGGTAGCGTTCGATTTGGGTGCAGTGGCAAGTTGGATTACGCATTGCGCGATCGCAAGATCTCCCTCGGGAGAACCCAGACGGTCATAACTATTCCAGCAGGCGAGCGCGTGAGGGAGTGCCTGCGGATCCGCCATGCCTACATCTTCCGAAGCGAAGCGAATAAGCCGACGTAGAATGTAGGTTCTGTCCTCACCACCAATCAACATGCGGGCCAGCCAATAAAGTGCGGCGTCCACGTCTGAACCTCTTAGAGACTTATGTAGAGCACTAATCAAATTGTAGTGCTCTTCTTTGTTCTTATCGTAGACAGGTGCCCGGCGTTGCACAGTCGCAGCAACGCCCGCAGAGTCCAATCTCATAGTTGGGTCAATCTGGAACAGTTCTTCGACCAAATTGAGAAGGAAACGCCCGTCGCCATCGGCCATCGCCTTGACTGCCAATCTTCCCTCGGGCTTAAGCGGCAACTGACGACCTTCTATTTCTTCAGCCCGGGATAGCATCGCATCCAATGCCATGTCATCCAAACGTCGAAGCACAAAGACCTGGCAGCGTGACAAGAGTGCCGCGTTCAATTCGAATGACGGGTTCTCCGTGGTTGCTCCTACAAGCACCACCGTGCCGTCTTCTACGTAGGGTAGGAAACCGTCCTGCTGAGCCCTGTTGAAACGATGCACTTCGTCCATGAACAGAAGTGTACCCTGTCCGATCGCCCTCCGTTTCCGAGCGCGATCAAATATCTTCCGCAAGTCCGCTACACCCGAGAACACAGCCGATAGAGGCTCAAAAATAAGGTCCACCTCATTCGCAATCAATCGGGCCATGGTAGTCTTGCCGCAACCTGGCGGACCCCATAACACCATGGATGCCAAACGACCCTGCTGAAGCATCCTTCCAACCGGACTATCCTTTCCCAAAAGATGGTCCTGGCCGACCAATTCTTCCAGGCGTTCCGGACGCATACGGTCTGCGAGGGGCCTCGGCACCCCCGCCTCGAATAGTCCCGCCATTCGCTATCCCGAGATCTCGGACTGAAACACCTGGTCCCCACGCTTGATCGCGATCTTCCAAGTGCGACGCGGGTCTTCGACTAATTTTATTAGCATGCTGACAGTAGCCAATTCACGTCCATTCACCTTAATGACCATATCACCCTTGCGGAAACCAATACTGGCCGCTGCACTGCCTCGGCGCACGTTTAGCACTATCACGCCGCGCGCCATGTCATCGAAGCCATGCTCAACTGCGAAAGCGGGTGACAGGTTAGCAACACGCGCGCCCTGAAACGGGTTCCGCCCGGTGATATCGGTAACGTCCGGCGCAGGTTCCGTCGGTGGCTCACGCATGGCAATATCGCGGCTGAGCGTCTGGCCTCGGCGCAACAACTGAGTTCGCGCATTCCGTCCCACTGGCAGAGTGGCAATCCGATAACGGAGCGAATCACTGTCGGCCACGTCGCGCCCAGCAATCGCGAGTATTACGTCACCCACATTAAGCCCTGCCCGGTCCGCGGGCCCGCCTGGATAGACGGCATTAAGAACCACGCCGCCAGGACGGTCCAAACCAAACTGTTCGGCCAGATCCGGGGTAACCGTTTGCCACGAAGCTCCGATCCAGGGGCGCACCAACCGGCCACCCTTGGCCGATTCCAACACCGTTCGCACCAAATTAGATGGCACAGCAAAGCCGATGCCAACTGACCCCCCGCCACCACCGTCACGCTTTTTGCTACTAAAGATTGCGGTGTTTACACCGATGAGCTTCCCATCCATGGCGATCAACGCGCCACCAGAGTTCCCCGGGTTAATTGAGGCATCGGTCTGGATAAAAAAACTGTAGTCGGTGATGCCAATCGCCGTACGCGCTCGAGCTGAGACGATACCGCTAGTCACGGTTTGACCAACCCCGAAAGGGTTACCAATAGCTAACACGAGGTCGCCAACCTCGATATTGTCGGAATCCCGCATCTCTACAAACGGCAATGGACGTCCACCACTATCAATGCGCAGCACGGCAAGATCCGTGCCCTTGTCTTTCACAAGAATCTCAGCATCAAATTCGCGGCGGTCGGAGAGCACCACCTTTACCTGCGTGGCGTTGGCAATGACATGGTGATTAGTAACAATCAGGCCAGCGGGGTCGAGGAGTACTCCCGAGCCAAGTGACTGTTGTTGACGCCGGCGATTCTGACCTGGAAACTTGTTACCAAAAAATAACTGAAAGAAGGGATCATTAAAAAGTGGGGAAACCAAGCGTTCAGCCACCTCGGTTTTAGCGAAAATATTAACAACCGCGGGACCAACTTCACGGACCAATGGCGCAAAACTTAATGTGATCTGCTCGCGAGAGCGGGGAAGTTCATCAGACGACGAGGCCGAAATTCCCGTCAAGCTGGCTATCACCATGACTGACAAAAGCGAAGAAAATCGCGTCATGTGTTTACCGGTTCAAAAAGCGGAATGGGCAAACATCGCCCGCCTGAACATCCAATATAGTGGCTGCGAGCCTCGGGTTAAATGCACAAGCGCTAACTAGCACGTAAAGACGAACCTCCGGTCACTTCCTAGACGCGTCCTTAACCAAACTCAGAATGCGGATTGGACAATAAATTATAACAAATAAATAGCTCCCCGACCTGAAGCGACCTAGGGCCATACAATGTCAAGACGCCCGAGCCATCGCATTCCGGAGCAGCAAAAGACCACGAAGACAGAACGAACAAAAAACAAGTGAGCGAAATGCCACAGCTAGATCGCTGCTGGCATCTGGCCAGTGGCGATTTCATCCTCCGCCATGGGAACAGAGCCAGAATCCAGCCCGCGAGCATCTTCGTCGCGGTCAACCAGTTCAATCACCGCCATCGGTGCACTATCGCCGTAACGGTATCCCGCCTTCAGAACCCGTGTATACCCTCCATTGCGTTCCTTGTAACGCTCGGCCAAAACATCAAAAAGCTTTTTGGTCATGCCATGGTCACGAAGACGCGCATAAGCGAGCCGACGGGCATGCAGAGTATCCTTCTTACCTAGTGTGATTAGCTTCTCCACGACCCCGCGAAGATCCTTTGCCTTAGCCAGCGTCGTCACAATCTGCTCGTGCTTTATTAACGCATTAGCCATGTTCTTGAACATCGCCTTGCGATGGCTTACGGACCGATTGAAACGGCGTCCTGCCTTCCGATGTCGCATCCGGTAGCTCCTGTTTCCTTATCGTGCCGACCGGCTCAATACGGCTCTTCCAGCCGCTTGGCCAATTCTTCGATGTTGTCGGGGGGCCAATTAGTGATTTCCATTCCGAGTGACAGGCCCATGGTTCCTAGCACTTCTTTGATCTCGTTTAGGCTCTTTCGCCCGAAGTTCGGCGTTCGCAACATTTCCGGCTCGCTCTTCTGAACCAGATCGCCAATATAAACAATATTATCGTTCTTTAGGCAGTTAGCCGAGCGCACTGAAAGCTCAAGTTCATCCACCTTGCGAAGCAGGTTCTTGTTGAATGGCAATTCCGTGGCTTCATCCGCCTCAACAGACTGGTTCGGTTCCTCGAAATTGATGAATAGCTGAAATTGGTCTTGAAGGATACGTGCGGCATAAGCGACCGCATCCTCTGGGGTCATTGAGCCATTGGTCTCGACCGTCATTGAAAGCTTATCGTAGTCAGTTACCTGCCCGACACGCGTGTTGTCAACTTTGTAGGAAACCTGGCGGACTGGACTGAACACCGCATCTACCGGGATCAGACCAATGGGTGCGTCCTCGGGCCGGTTCGCGTTGCCTGGCACATACCCTTTTCCCGATTCCACGGTAAATTCCATGGTCAGCGTTGCTCCTTTGTCAAGCGCGCAAAGGACCAAATCTGGATTCATAATTTCTATGTCGGCGCCCGTCTCAATCATACCTGAAGTAATCTCGCCCGGCCCCTCGGCCTTGAGGCGCATCTTCTTCGGTCCTTCTCCATGCATGCGGATCGCGATTGACTTGATGTTGAGCACCATATCGGTCACGTCTTCCCGTACCCCAGGGATAGACGAGAATTCATGCAGTACCCCGTCAATCTGCACCGAGGTGACCGCCGCACCCTGCAACGAGGAGAGTAAAATGCGACGAAGCGCGTTCCCGAGCGTAAGACCGTAGCCTCGTTCTAAAGGCTCGGCCACCACCGTCGCGGCCCGATTGGGATCGATCCCCGGCTGGATGTCGAGTTTGTTCGGCTTTATCAGTGCCTGCCAGTTTTTTTGAATTATCACAGCGACCTCTTCAAGATAGGACCGTATGGTCCCTTCACTCCCTGGGATCGGACCATCCGGAAATGGCACGATCCGAGAAAAATCGACGGCGGGGCCGGATTATGGCGCCGCGTCCCAACGATCAAACGCGCCGCCGCTTTGGCGGACGGCATCCGTTATGTGGAATAGGCGTGACGTCCCGAATAGACGTCACCTGAAAACCAACAGCTTGAAGCGCTCGTAACGCGGATTCGCGTCCCGAACCGGGGCCACTGACCTCAATCTCCAGCGTCTGCATGCCATGTTCTGCGGCCTTCTTGCCCGCATCCTCCGCCGCAACCTGGGCCGCATATGGCGTCGATTTACGCGACCCCTTGAATCCCATAGCCCCCGCTGACGACCAAGATATAGCGTTGCCCTGCGCATCAGTTATGGTGATCATGGTATTATTGAACGTGGCGCTCACATGCGCCACTCCCGACGTGATATTCTTGCGCTCGCGTCGGCGAACGCGCGTCTGAGTGGGTTGTTTAGCCATGAATTCTCATTACTCCGCTGGGACCCGCCAGGTCGTTACTTTTTCTTCCCCGCAATCGGCTTCGCCGGACCCTTTCGGGTCCGGGCATTGGTATGTGTGCGCTGACCTCGAACAGGAAGCCCCTTACGATGGCGCAGACCCTTATAGCAACCGAGGTCCATCAGGCGCTTGATGTCCATAGCCACCTTGCGACGCAGATCACCCTCAACAACCACCTCCTGGTCGATCGCATCGCGCAGCCGCGACAGTTCGTCCTCCATCAAATCCTGCACCCGCCGTTCCTTGGGGATATTCAGCTTGTCGCATAGCTTGCTCGCCGTCGTGCGCCCGATCCCGTATATGTAGGTCAGCGCAATTTCAACCCGTTTTTGTGTTGGAATATTGACGCCCGCTATACGTGCCAAGTCCCAGCCCCCCCTAGACGCTTTCACGAAAAACCAATCAAGACCACCGATCAACTGGGTGACCGTGGACCGAGAGATGATGATCCTCACAGAATTCCCCGGCCCCGCCTTGACCGAGGACGCGGATTATACGAATACCCCAGATCGAGTCAACTCGATTACGCCCTTTCAAGCTAATCTCAACCACTCAAAATAGCCCCCAACTGCGCCGACACCTCGTCGATCGATGCCATGCCATCGACCGATTTCAGCGCTCCTTTATCACGATAGTAAGGCAGGATCGGCGCTGTCTGGGCGTGATAGACCTCGAGACGGTTCTTCAACGTCTCTTCATTATCATCCGCACGCCGTTCGGATACGGGCGTCTCAGCGATCCGTGTACGGATACGCTCCAACAGAATAGCCTCATTGACCGCTAATTGGATGACGTATTCGATCGAAAGTCCCTTGTGTGCCAACATCGCGTCTAACGCCTCAGCCTGAGCAACCGTGCGCGGAAATCCGTCAAGGACGAAGCCGTTGGCGCAGTCTGGTTGCTCGATTCGCTCGGAAATCATGGCAACCACTAGGTCGTCAGGCACCAGGTCCCCGACATCCATGATCGCCTTCGCCTTCTTGCCCAATTCCGACCCCGAGGCCACGGCTGCACGCAGCATGTCGCCAGTAGACAATTGAACTATTTTGAATTTGTCCTCGAGGCGTTTAGCCTGAGTCCCCTTGCCAGCACCAGGAGGTCCTAGAAGGATGAGGTTCATCCCCGTCTCCCCCGCAATTTCGATTTCTTGATCAAGCCCTCGTATTGGTGGGCAATCAAATGTGACTGAATTTGGCCAACCGTATCCATGGTGACAGTAACCACGATCAAGAGACTAGTACCGCCGAAATAAAACGGCACCTGGTATTGACTGATCAGAATCTCCGGCAAAATACAAACGGCCGCAAGATAGGCTGCGCCCGCAACCGTCAGACGGGTGAGGACATAGTCTAAATAGTCAGCCGTGTTCTTACCCGGCCTTATACCCGGAATGAAGCCACCGTGGCGCTTAAGGTTGTCCGCCGTCTCGACCGGATTAAAGACAATAGCGGTATAAAAGAACGCGAAGAAAATAATGAACCCGATGTAGACACCGAGATATAATGGCTGTCCGCGACCCAGAAGTGCATTCACTGTAGTCAACCACTCGGGTCCACCCCCGCTCGCCGAAAACTGAGCCAATGTGACCGGCATTAATAGGACTGAACTTGCGAAGATGGGTGGAATTACCCCAGAGACATTGAGCTTCAAAGGAAGGTGCGAAGCCTCACCACCAAACATGCGGTTACCGACCTGGCGCTTTGGGTATTGCACTGTGATCCGACGCTGGGATCGCTCAATGAACACAATAAAGGCGATCACAGCGATAGCCATGGCCAAAAGAAGAATGATGAAAGCCGCAGAAATTGCCCCTGTCGGCCCAAGTTCCAGCGTTCCAGCAAGAGCACTGGGAAGATTAGCTACGATCCCTGCAAAGATGATAAGTGAGATGCCGTTACCTACACCACGTGCGGTTATCTGCTCACCAAGCCACATCAGGAAAACGGTGCCTCCGACCAGCGTTATCACAGTGGTAGTTCGGAAGAACAAACCTGGGTCAATTACCGCCGAACCACCCGTTCCGCCCATATTTTCCATGCCAACCGCGATGCCATAACCCTGCACGGCGGCAAGCAGCACCGTGAGATAGCGGGTGTACTGATTGATTTTCTTCCGTCCGGTCTCACCTTCTTTCTTTAAAGCCTCGAGATTAGGCGAAACCGCCGTCATTAGCTGCATGATGATGGCAGCCGAGATGTACGGCATAATATTCAAGGCGAAAATAGTCATGCGCCCAAGTGCACCGCCCGCAAACATGTCAAACATACCGAGAATGCCGCCAGCATTCTGCTCGAAAATTTGCTGTAGGACGACCGGATCGATGCCAGGGATAGGGATATAGGTGCCAAGCCGGTAGACGATAAGAGCTCCAAGCGTAAACCAGATTCGCTTCTTCAACTCGGTCGCCTTAGAAAGCGCCCCAAAGTTGAAGGATGATGCGAACTGTTCGGCGCTCGACGCCATGGCAAATTTCCTAGCTTTCCGATTCCATTTCGGCCGCTTGCTGTGCCGTCGGCTTGGCCACCTGAGCGACAACTACCGAGCCGCCCGTCTTCTCGACCGCGATGACCGCAGCCTTTGAGGCACCGGTAACCCGTAAAGTTAGTTTGGCATCTAGCTTGCCATTCGCAAGAAGGCGAATGCCGCGTTTCGTCTTTCCACCGAGACCGGCCCCTCTTAGGCTCACCTCGTCGATATCCTTCTTAGCGTCAAGCTTGCCGTTATCGATTGCCTTCTGGACATCACCGATATTGACTACAGCAAATTCCTTACGGAAATGGTTTTTAAAACCACGCTTAGGCAGGCGTCGATAAATAGGCATTTGGCCGCCTTCGAAGCCATTAATCGACGCGCCAGCGCGTGATTTCTGACCTTTGTGACCGCGTCCACTAGTCTTACCTGTTCCCGATCCCGCACCTCGGCCAACCCGCTTGCGATTCTTCCGCGCACCCGCGTTGTCCCTCAGATCGTTTAGTCGCATCTGTTTCTTCCCATTCCTACCAAGAACGCGAGTCGATCCCGCCCGACGTTAGACGCTATCCTCTATCCGGATGAGGTGCTTGACCTTGTTGATCATGCCGCGCACCGCCGGGGTATCTTCTAGAGTCCGGGTCTTGTGTAATTTGTTGAGCCCGAGTCCAATCAAGGTTTCGCGCTGGCCAGGCTTTCGACCAATCCCGCTTTTAATCTGTGTAATTGTAACAGTTGCCGCGATCGGCTTGGATTTCGCCATTGTTCCGCTCCGCTATTCAGCGTCCCACTCAAGCCTCAGTCGACGCCGCCTCGGCTTCTCCGCCACTTTCCACGCCCGACCGACCAAAAACCTCCGAGACCTTCTTGCCACGCTTGGCCGCGATCGCCCGTGGCGATCGGATCTGGCCTAACGCATCAAAAGTGGCCTTGATCATGTTATGCGGATTTGAGGATCCAGTCGATTTTGCCACAATGTCCTGAATGCCCAGAGATTCGAAGATCGCCCGCATCGGACCACCAGCAATGATACCGGTTCCCGCGGGGGCAGCGCGCAGCACAACGTGTCCAGCACCGTAGTTACCCTTTATGTCGTGATGTAGGGTACGCCCTTCACGCAATGGCACTCGGACCAGGCCGCGCTTAGCTTGCTCAGTTGCCTTGCGAATTGCCTCTGGTACCTCGCGCGCCTTGCCAGCGCCATGACCAACACGTCCACGACCATCGCCGACCACAACCAGCGCGGCAAATCCAAAACGTCGGCCACCCTTAACCACTTTTGCCACCCGGTTGATGCCAACCAGCTTCTCAATCAATTCAGATTCTTCGCGCTGATCCCTGCCACCGCGGTCTTTTCTCTCACCCCGAGCCATGACGGTTCCTTCCTAGAACTTCAGACCGGCTTCACGCGCGCCATCGGCTAAAGCCTTGACCCGCCCGTGATAGCGATATCCGCCGCGGTCGAACACAACTTCGCTCAATCCCCTCTGGAGCGCCCGTTCACCAACCAGTTTCCCGACGGCCTGAGCAGCGGCCTTGTCGGCGCCGGTCTTAAGCTTATCCTTCAAGTCTTTCTCGAGAGATGACGCCGCAGCCAGCGTTACCCCTTGCTCGTCGTCGATCAGCTGAGCGTATATATTTTTCGACGACCGAAACACTGAAAGGCGCACTTTCCCCGGGGACTTTCGCCGCAGCGCCACACGAGTTCGGTGGGCCCGACGTTCGAATAATTCCTTGGAATTCAACATACTTTCGTCCCTATTTCTTTTTGCCTTCCTTGCGCCGAACATATTCGTTGGCATACCGGATACCTTTGCCCTTGAAGGGTTCAGGTGGCCGGAACCCCCGAATTTCAGCCGCGAGCTGGCCAACTTTCTGCTTGTCCATACCGTGAACCGAGATCGCCGTCGGTCGTTCACACTTCATAGTGATCCCGTCAGGTATCAGGTAGCGCACCGGATGACTGTAGCCTAGCGCGAGAACGAGCTCCTTGCCCTCTACAGCCGCACGGTAACCCACACCGTTTATTTCCATGTCGAGAGTGAAACCTTCGTGAACACCCTGGACAATGTTGTTAATCCGAGCCCGTGTAGTCCCCCACATCGATCGCGCACGCTTCGACCTGGACTTTGGTGTAACGGAGACCTCGCCATCTTCAAAGGTCACCTCAACATCTTCCGAGAACGCATAGGTCATCTCGCCAAGCCTACCCTTGGTTGTGATTGCCTGGTTTCCAATCTCAACCGTGACCCCGCTGGGCACGCGAATTGGGCTACCTCCTACACGTGACATGGCGACCGGCTCCCGTGTCAAAAGACATGGCAAAGCACCTCGCCACCGACATTGGCAGCGCGGGCTTCGTTGTCAGACATCACGCCCTGGGGCGTGGATAGAATAGCGATACCCAGGCCGTTATAGACCCTAGGCAGATCCTTAATCTTGGCGTAGACCCGGCGACCGGGTTTGGAGACCCGTTTGATCTCCTTGATGACGGGTTGACCTTCGTAATACTTGAGTTCAATCGCCAATTCATGCGCGTTGAGTATCTTTTCCGACGGCGATTGCGAATAGCCACGAATGTAACCTTCACGCTGCAGCACGGCGAGCACATTGCTGCGAAGTTTTGACCCTGGGCTGGACACCACCGGCTTGCGCGCGCTCTGCCCGTTTCTGATCCGGGTCAGCATATCCCCTAGAGGATCGCTCATCGTCATTTCCGGACTCCTCCTACCAGCTCGACTTCGCCAGGCCGGGAATTTGGCCCGATGAACCCAAATCGCGCAGTGAAATGCGCGACATCTTGAATTTCCGATAGAACCCGCGCGGTCGGCCTGTAACCTCACACCGGTTTCGCAGTCGGATTTTAGCTCCATTGCGCGGCATCTCGCTCAATTTCAAACCCGCCTGAAACCGCTCCTCGATAGGCAGATTCTTATCGTTAGCAATCTCCTTTAGACGTGCGCGCTTCCTTGAATATCGTGCAACTAAATTGCCTCTGTTCTTGTTCTTTTCAACGGCACTCTTTTTGGCCATACCCTGCTCCCTGCCCGCCTAGTTCATGAACGGGAAGTTGAAACGGCGCAGCAACTCACGCGCCTCATCATCGTTTGTCGCGGTGGTCACGACAATAATGTCCATTCCCCGGATTGCGTCGACTCGGTCGTAGTCGATTTCCGGAAAAACTATCTGTTCCTTAAGACCAAGCGCATAGTTACCGCGTCCGTCGAAACTATTTGGATTAAGGCCGCGGAAATCGCGGACGCGTGGCAGCGCAATTGTGATCAACCGGTCCAGGAATTCATACATCCGATGACGACGCAAAGTGACCTTGCACCCGATCGGCATTCCCTCTCGTAATTTGAAATTAGCGACCGAACGCTTAGCCTTGTTAATTACGGGTTTCTGACCTGCGATCATCGTAAGTTCGTCGGCAGCAGCATTGACCTTCTTGGAATCCTGAACCGCCTCGCCGACCCCCATGTTGATCACGATCTTGTCGATGCGCGGCACTTGGAAGGGATTACCGTATCCCATCGCCTCGGTTAATTCGGACCGGATCGTATCTTTATAGTATTCTTGCAGACGCGCCATGGCTTTCTTCACTCCGTCGCGCTCAGGCATCGATCACTTCGCCGGACCGTCTGGAAAAACGGACTTTATCGCCGTTCTCCAGCAGGCGGTATCCGACTCGTGTCGCCTCGTTCGTCTTTGGGTCGACATGGGCTACGTTCGATATGTGTATTCCCGCCTCACGCTCGATGATCCCACCGGTAGCTGCCTGACTCGGTTTGGTGTGCCTTTTGACAATGTTCACGCCGCGCACCAGCACTCGTTCGGCATCGCGAATCACGCTCATGACCTCCCCGATCTTTCCCTTGTCCTTGCCGGTGATAATCATGACGTTATCACCTTTCTTGATCTTGAATTTCTTCGCCATCACAGCACCTCCGGCGCGAGGGAGACGATCTTCATGAAGCTCTTACCTCGCAGCTCGCGTGTGACTGGGCCGAAGATCCGTGTCCCGATCGGTTCGTTCTGACGATTGATTAGCACTGCCGCATTCCGGTCAAACCGGATCGCCGACCCATCAGAACGACGGATTTCTTTAGCAGTACGCACAATTACAGCACGCAGCACCTCGCCCTTTTTGACGCGGCCACGCGGAATCGCCTCCTTAACCGAGACCACAATCACGTCACCAACCCCCGCCGTCTTGCGCTTCGAGCCACCCAGCACCTTGATGCACTGAACCCTCCGAGCCCCGGAGTTATCAGCGACGTCGAGATTTGTCTGCATCTGAATCATGACAATATTCCGGTCCGATCACTCGTTAACCCGCCGCTGCTTCAACTACTTCCCAAGTCTTACGCTTGGAAATCGGTGCGCATTCGCGGATGCGCACCAAGTCACCTGTCTTGTGCTTATTTTCAGCATCGTGTGCCGCGAATCTCTTCGACCGCCTTATAATCTTTTTGTAAACAGGATGCACGATGCGTCGCTCGACCTTGACGATTACCGTCTTGTCAGCCTTGTCGCTCACCACTGTGCCTTGCATCATGCGCCTTGGCATATCCAATGTCCCTCATCCATTTTACCCGCAGGCAACGGTCCAATCACGCCTCAAGGCGCTCCTTTTCCGCCAAAATTGTCTTGGTTCGTGCAATATCGCGGCGCACCTGCCGCATCCGCGCCGTATTCTCCAACTGGCCCCCTGCCCGCTGGAAACGAAGATTGAACTGCTCCTTACGTAAATCAAGGAGCTGGGAATTCAGCTCGTCGACCGTCTTGGTCCTAAACTCGGTCGCCTGGTTAGCCATTACCCTACCCCTACTTCCTAGTGATCACCGAGCCGTGCAACGAAACGGGTATCCACCGGAAGCTTAGCTGCCGCCAGACCCAATGCCTCACGGGCAAGGTTACGGGGAACGCCATCAAGTTCGAACATGATCCGTCCTGGTTTGACTCTGCAGACCCAAAACTCTGGGGTGCCCTTGCCCTTTCCCATACGCACTTCAGCCGGCTTGCTTGAGACCGGCACATCCGGGAAGACCCGGATCCACACCCGACCTGCACGGCGAATATGACGGGTGATCGCGCGTCGCGCGGCCTCGATCTGACGTGCCGTTACACGGGCTGGCGTTGTAGCTTTAAGCCCATATGCACCAAAATTTAGGTGAGTGCCGCCCTTAGCCAATCCATGGATACGCCCCTTGTGAGCCTTGCGGTACTTTGTGCGTTTCGGACTGAGCATCTCAGTATCCCTTTATCTTTACACGGCGCCTTAGCGAGCAGGAGCACCTGGCTGCTGGTCCGCCATGCGCTTGTCCTGAGCCATAGGGTCATGGGCCATTATTTCACCCTTAAAAACCCAAACCTTCACACCGCAGGTACCGTATGTAGTGTGGGCAGTGGCTTCGCCATAGTCGATGTCAGCGCGGAGCGTATGCAACGGAACTCGCCCTTCACGATACCATTCCATCCGGGCTATCTCGGCACCACCAAGACGGCCACCGCAGTTGATCCGGATGCCCTGAGCTCCTAAACGAATCGCAGACTGCACGGCTCGTTTCATTGCGCGCCGGAAGGCCACCCGGCGCTGTAATTGCTGTGCGATATTATCAGCCACCAGTTTCGCATCGATCTCGGGTTTTCGGATCTCAATAATATTCAGATGCACATCCGTACCAGTCATGCCAGAGAGGTCTGTGCGGAGCTTCTCGATATCCTGGCCCTTCTTACCAATGACTACGCCTGGGCGCGCGGTGTAGATGGTAACCCGCGCCCGTTTCGCGGGGCGCTCTATGACGACCCGGCTGACACCCGCCTGCTGCAGGCGGCGGCGCAAATAGCGGCGAAGGCAAAGGTCTTCGTGGAGCAGAGAGGGATAGTTTTTGTCAGCGTACCAACGAGAATCCCAGGTCCGGTTGATTCCGAGCCGCAGCCCGACTGGATTGACTTTCTGGCCCATTACGCGGTCTCCTCGCGCTCGCCGACAATTATTGTGAGGTTAGAAAATGGCTTGCGGATACGTCCCACCCGGCCTCGTGCACGGGGCCGGAAACGCCGCATGGTCATCGATTTACCAACCGAAGCCTCCTTGACATAGAGACGGTCGACATCGAGCTGATGGTTGTTCTCAGCATTGGCGATCGCGGACTGCACAGCCTTCTTCACTGCGCCACTAATCCTGCGGCGTGAGAACGTCAACGCAGCTAACGCTTTTTCAGCGTCCATACCTCGAATCATTGTCGCCACCAAATTAAGCTTCTGCGGGCTGACCCGGAGGTTGCGGACCATCGCCAGTGATTCGGTTTCGCCAAGCCTGCGTTCGGCCGCTGATTTACCCATGATTGTCTATCCAAAAGCTAGCGCCGCGCCTTCTTGTCGGCCGCGTGGCCGTAGAAGGTGCGGGTCGGCGCGAATTCGCCGAACTTATGGCCGACCATGTGTTCCGTCACCAGGACCGGGACATGCTTGTGGCCATTGTGAACACCGAAGGTCAGTCCTACGAACTGCGGCATTATGGTAGAGCGGCGCGACCAAGTTCGGATAACCTCGTTGCGCCCGGATTCCAACACCGTCTCAGCTTTTTTGAGCAAATACCCGTCGACGAACGGTCCCTTCCAAACAGAGCGAGCCAAGTTCTCTCTCCCTTACTTGCGGCGCCGGCGAACAATCAGCCGGTCGGTCTTTTTGTTGCTGCGGGTCCGCTTGCCTTTGGTTGGCACACCCCAAGGCGTAACTGGATGGCGTCCACCGGAGGTGCGCCCCTCGCCGCCTCCATGCGGATGGTCAACCGGGTTCATCACCACGCCCCGAACCACCGGGCGCTTGCCCAGCCATCTCTTGCGTCCTGCTTTACCAAGCTTAATGTTTTGCTGGTCCGGATTGGAGACTGCGCCTACCGTGGCCATGCATTCCGATCGAACCATGCGCACTTCGCCGGAAGTCATACGCAGTAGCGCGTAGCCCGCATCTCGGCCAACAATCTGCACGTAAGCACCGGCTGACCTCGCGAGCTGTCCACCCTTCCTGGGTTTCAACTCAACATTGTGGACGATCGTCCCGACCGGAATAGAACTCAACGGCATCGCGTTGCCAGGTTTGATGTCGGCGCGTTCGGAGGCAACGACCTTATCGCCTGGTCCGATGCGCTGGGGCGCGATGATATAGGCCTGCGCGCCGTCCTCGTAGTTGATCAGCGCGATAAACGCTGTTCGGTTAGGATCGTATTCCAGCCGCGCAACAGTCCCGACCACATCAAACTTGCGGCGCTTAAAATCAATGATCCGGTAGGTGCGCTTGTGACCACCACCCCGGTGCCACATGGTGATGCGTCCGTGATTATTGCGACCGCCGGTTTTGGTCAGACCCTTAGTTAATTTTTTGACCGGCTTCCCCTTCCAAAGGTCGGACCGGTCGACTGTCACCAACTGGCGCTGTGACGGGGTTCTTGGATTGTAATGCTTCAGGGCCATCGCCTCAAACTCCCTGGCTCACGTCGACGTCCTGTCCATCCTCGAAGGTCACGACCGCTTTCTTAAAATCGGACCGACGCCCGGGACGGCCGCGCAAGCGCTTGGGCTTGCCTTTCTGACGCAGCGTATTGACCGATTTCACCTTGCGATCAAACAGTTGTTCGATTGCCACCTTAATCTCAGGCTTAGTCGCGTCCAGCCCCACGACGAACGTTACCTGGCCGTACTGCGAGCCGAGCGTAGATTTTTCCGTAACAAGTGGTCGGCGGACGATCTCATACATCCGCTCTTGGCTCATTTTCACCTGACTAGCGTTATAAGGCCGCATGCTCATTTTAAGCGAGCCTCCAGATGATGAACAGCATCTTTGGTAAGCACCAGTGTATCCCGGCGTAGGATGTCATATACGTTAGCACCTTGCTGTGGCAGTACGTCGACCTTAGGAATGTTGCGGGCGGCCAGTTGAAAGGCGTGATTGGGCTCGGGGCCATCGATCACCAAAACTGAACCCCAACCAAGCGCGTCGAGCTTTTTTGCCAGATCCTTCGTTTTACCGCTCGCCTCGGCCGAATCAAGTACGACCAACTTGCCCTCGGCTTGCTTAGCAGACAGCGCGCATTTCAAACCAAGCCGACGTACCTTCTTAGGCAAGTTATGAGTATGGCTACGCAACACTGGTCCGTGTGTGGTAGCACCACCCCTGAATTGGGCCGAACGGGTCGAGCCTTGTCGCGCTCTACCTGTGCCCTTCTGACGATATGGCTTGGCTGTCGTACCCCTAATTTCGCCCACCAGTTTTACCTTGTGGGTTCCAGCGCGGGATTTGGCAAGCTGCCAATTCACTACGCGGGCCAGGATGTCCCGCCGCGGCGCCACCCCAAATACCGACTCGTCGAGTTCTATCTCTCCGACATCGGTAGCCTCGAGGCTCATGACAGAAACCTTCATTGTCTCAGTCCTTCTTTCCTGGCTCTTCGCCCGTACCGACCTCGTCATCACCTGATTCTGCCGTCAGCGGTCCAGCGGCAGGCTCTTCGGTTTCAGCCGGGGCACCCGCCTCTGATGCGTCGGCAGCTATTGGGTCAACCAATTCCGCCCCCTTGACCATTTCATCAGTGTCGCCCGCTCTTTCCGTTTCTGCCGTTTTCTCAGGTTCTGCTACCGCCTCTTCGGGCGCTCGCACAGAACCCGGATAGGGCAAATCATCCTGAGCGCCCGCCTTCACCGCATCACGGACCAGCACGTAACCGCCTTTGGACCCCGGGACGGCGCCCTGGACCAAGATCAGTCCCCGGTCGACGTCCGTGGAGACGACGGTCAGGTTCTGCGTGGTTACCTGCGCATCGCCCATGTGGCCTGCCATCTTCTTGCCTTTAAATACTTTGCCCGGTTCCTGGCTATGGCCTGTGGAACCATGCGAGCGGTGGGAGACCGATACACCATGTGAAGCCCTCAGACCCCCAAAATTGTGGCGTTTCATAGCTCCGGCGAAACCCTTTCCAATTGACGTGCCGGTCACGTCAACCTTTTGACCGGCTACAAAATGGTCGGCCCGGATTTCAAATCCCACATCGATTATTGCGTCAGCATCAACCCGGAATTCAGCCAACTTTCGTTTTGGCTCCACCTGAGCCTTCGCGAAATGTCCCCTTTGCGGCTTATTAGTTCTCTTCACTTTAGCCTTTCCAACGCCGAGTTGCAGCGCCGTATAACCATCTTTTTCTTCGCTCCGCTGGGCGACGACCTGGCAGTTCTCTACCTGCAAGACCGTGACGGGTTTGTGCACACCCTCGTCGGTGAACACACGGGTCATCCCAACCTTGCGCGCGATCATTCCACAACGCATTGAACCGTCCCCGAACTACAACTTAATCTCGACGTCCACCCCGGCAGCAAGGTCGAGCTTCATTAGCGCGTCCACGGTCTGCGGAGTGGGATCAACTATATCTAAAAGCCGCTTATGGGTGCGGATCTCAAATTGTTCCCGGCTCTTCTTGTCTATATGAGGAGAGCGCAGGACGGTAAATTTCTCGATCCGGTTCGGCAATGGGATCGGTCCACGCACCTGCGCTCCTGTCCTCTTGGCGGTACTGACAATTTCGCCCGTCGACTGGTCGAGCACGCGATGATCGAAAGCCTTTAAGCGAATTCTGATATTCTGACTGTCCATGACCTAAAATCCCTGGCCCTTGCGGCTATAATTAAAGGGGCCCCGCAATTTAACTCCCACCCCTGTTTACTCGATGATCTTGGAGACGACACCGGCACCGACGGTTCGCCCCCCCTCACGGATCGCGAAGCGAAGACCCTCGTCCATTGCAATCGGCGCTATCAGGTTCACGTTCATCGCGATGTTATCCCCTGGCATCACCATCTCCGTGCCGTCCGGAAGCTCCACCGATCCCGTCACGTCCGTCGTACGGAAGTAGAACTGCGGTCGGTAGTTCGAGAAGAAAGGCGTGTGACGACCGCCCTCGTCCTTAGTCAGGATGTACGCCTCACAAGAAAACTTGGTGTGCGGGTTGATCGAACCTGGAGCCGCTATCACTTGACCGCGCTCCACATCTTCCCGACCGATGCCACGAAGCAGAAGGCCCACGTTGTCGCCAGCCTCACCCTGGTCAAGAAGCTTGCGGAACATCTCTACGCCCGTACAGACCGATTTAGAGGTCTCACGGATACCAACGATTTCAACTGGGTCGTTCACCTTAATGATACCTGTCTCTACACGCCCCGTCACAACCGTGCCGCGACCCGAGATCGAGAACACGTCCTCGATCGGCATTAGGAACGGCTGGTCCTTTGGACGGTCTGGCTGTGGAATGTATTTGTCAACCTCTCCCATCAGCTCAAGAATCGAGTCACGACCCGTCGTCGTATCGCTGTCCTCTAGCGACGCGAGCGCCGAGCCCTTCACAACAGGAATATCATCCCCAGGGAAGTCATAAGACGACAAAAGCTCACGAACCTCGAGCTCCACAAGCTCGAGCAGTTCCTCGTCGTCCACCTGATCAACCTTGTTCAAATAAACAACAAGCGCCGGAACACCGACCTGGCGCGCTAACAGAATATGCTCACGCGTCTGGGGCATCGGGCCGTCCGCTGCAGAAACCACCAGGATAGCGCCATCCATCTGGGCAGCGCCTGTGATCATGTTCTTCACATAATCCGCGTGACCTGGACAGTCCACGTGCGCGTAATGACGCTCGTCCGTCTCGTATTCCACGTGTGCCGTAGAGATCGTGATGCCACGCGCCTTCTCCTCAGGCGCCTTGTCTATCTGGTCGTACGCCGTGAACTCGGCTCCACCAGCTTCCGCCAAGACTTTCGTGATCGCCGCCGTCAGCGTCGTCTTACCATGGTCAACGTGACCGATCGTGCCAATATTACAGTGCGGCTTGTTTCGCTCGAACTTCGCCTTCGCCATCGTGTATTCCCGTTCCGACCCCAGAGGGCCAAGCCAAAAACAACAATCAGTTCCAGGGGCCTAGCCGATCCTGAAACCGTCTTGCGCAGCATGTTGTTCCATCCTACCCCTTGCCGCAGGACAGACGCGATGGAGCGGGTGAAGGGAATCGAACCCTCATATTCAGCTTGGAAGGCTGCTGCTCTACCATTGAGCTACACCCGCCCAGCTTCAACGCGCCGCTCTCCCCACCTGATCAGCCGACTGCGCGGGCCGACCCTGGCCAAGAATTGCCCCCGATCTGAGTTACAATGTTAACCCCGACCGAACTGGTGGTGGGGGTTGGATTCGAACCAACGTAGGCATAGCCAACGGGTTTACAGCCCGTCCCCTTTAACCACTCGGGCACCCCACCAGAAGCCTTTCCGCACCAACCGCCGCCACACGTTTGGCGTCGCACCTTCCGGCGGGTTTGAAAAGAGTGCGCAATATGGAGAAACCCGGCTGTTTGTCAATGTGAAAATCGTCCTCTAAAATCAAACTCACTCAATCAACAAAAGGGCTCCCTTAGTATGGTAAACCAAGCCACCTGCCGATGGGCTTGGCGATGACACGCAAAGGTCGATCGAAGGACAGCGTCGGCCAATCGAGCGCTTCTGATCGAACCAGCCGCGCACGACATCGGCCAATGAATTATGAACCAATGCTGTGGGGACGGCACGCGGTTGTTGCGGCACTAGCGAACCCAAAGCGCGCGGTCAAGCGCCTGTTTCTCGCGCCCAACGCCAACTCCATAGTCGGTGAGGCGCTCGCCTCGCTTGATCTGTCCCGTCGGAATGCACTGCCCATACCCGAGGCCCTCACCACCGATCTCGCCAAACGCCTATTGCCTGCTGGCGCGGTTCATCAGGGCGTAGCAGCAACCGTCGCACCACTGCCCCCTATTCGAATCGAGGACCTCACCAACCGCCCGGAACATAACCACCCGGCATTGGTCGTACTTTTGGACCAGGTGACAGACCCACAAAATGTCGGAGCCATCTTGCGGTCGGCTGCTTTCTTCGGCGTGTCGGCAGTTGTTATCCAGAGCCGAAACGCCCCGCCGGTCGACGGGACTTTAGCCAAAGCAGCTTCCGGCGCGCTAGAATCGATACCGTTGCTCACCGTCACTAACATTTGCCGGACACTAGACGACCTGAAAAAACACGGTTTTTGGTGCGTCGGGCTGAGCGGTGACGCCGAATACCCAATCTCACGTGCGCGCCTTGACGGGCCGACGACTTTGGTTCTTGGCGCAGAGGGATCTGGACTTAGACGCCTCACACGCAAAAATTGTGACCAACTTGTTTATATTCCTGCCTCGAGAGGATTTACCTCACTCAACGTTTCCAACGCAGCAGCGATCGCGCTCTTCGAAGCGCGGCAGACGCGCTTGAAGAACTAGGTTCATGCACAGATTGTCTGTTTAGACCCTAAGTCCCCGTTCCATATTAACAATGAATTAGCCTCGGTAACCCGCTTAACCGCTAAACTGTTTAGGAATTTCTATATCGTAAGGGGACAATGCAGTGTCACTCGTAATAAGTTGGCGTGTGTTCCCCGATTTGAGGACTTCTCCAAAACCGTCACCAGTCTCCCGCCTGTCTTATCACATTTAGTTGTATCAGCGGCGTTTGGAGGCAATTGAACTGGTATGCTTGCCGAGCCAAAAACGCGAAACCGTATAATACGATTATGCCTCTGAGCGATAAGGCTCCAGCAGGCATTTCGATCGCGCCATCCATTCTGAGTTCACCGCGGAAACCTTCACGGGTGCCCACTATGGATGCTTCGCCATCTATTCGGCGCGCAGTTCTCGGTAGGGATAACGCGGGGTGACCAACAGAACAGGTCGGACTTAGGATAGAATTCCCATCACGCTGCTGTTTGTTTCGCCCGCCGATCTCATTCAAATTCGTCGGGATTACCCATGAATAAAGTAAACGACACGCCGGACTGGTTATATCTCTTGCGGGAGTTCGATAATATTTACCGCCGGGGCTCGGCAGGCGGAAGTTCGGTTATCCGCCGACATCAACGTGTGGTGCGAGAACGTTTGAGCCACGCCTTGAAGTCCAATCCGGAATTGGTTTTGCAGGAGCACTGCGAGAAACCGGTACTCGCACATTTGGGGCGCGCATTGGATGCGGCCTACGGCGGACCTATGGCTCCCATGGCGCGTGTAATCGAACGCCTGAAGGGGACAATGAATTGGGAGTGGGGCTACGAACGACTCTCCAATGACCTTTCGAAACGATACGCTTACACTGAGTTATTAGGACCGAAAGGATCGGTCGTTTCGGACACTTTGATCTTGGGATTGGTACTTTTCGCTCCCAGAACCACCTATCCACAGCACAGTCATGCGGACATCGAAGAAAGCTACGTGTCCATCAGCGGCGCTTGGTCAGAGAACGATGCTGCGGTTTATGCGCCAGGTTCCTTGATATTGAACCGCCCGGGCCACGAGCACCGGATAACAATCGGAGACCGAAAACCTTGTTTTCTTGCTTTCGCTTGGGTGGAACCTCCAGATCGTTTGGCCCAACCGGCGATGAAATTCGCGAAACAACCCCGCCGAATTTCCGACTGTTGATGACAAAGACTTCAAGTCTAGATCAACTACCAACGTCAACAATCCGGGTATCAAGCAGAAAAAATTCTGGATCTCCAACATCGATCTTAAAAGCTAGAGTGCGCCCACCTTCGGATATGAGCGTAACATGCGGGCATCACAAGCGCCGTTGACACCAGCACGCGAGACGAGTAACCCGCCAGCACGTCCCGCATCGGGCAAGTGCCGGTTTAGCTCAGCTGGTAGAGCATCTGATTTGTAATCAGGAGGTCGGGGGTTCGAGTCCCTCAACCGGCACCAACTATTTCAATAACTTAGTCAATTTTCTCATTGCATCTGAAACGTTCCGGTAGCCACCTGGTAGCCACGCGGAAGGCTATCAGGATACTTTTTTGGCCTTTCGCTTACGATGGAGTGCCTGCTCGAAGCCAGCATTGCGCAGACCTGGGCCGAAAAATAGCCGGGTACCTTTTCGCCACCTACCGCTTACGAGGGAGGGTCGTCGAAGGGCTGCAGTACTTGAGCATGCCAACCTGGTCGACGGTAGCATTCGGAACACATGTCCCCGATCTCATACTTTTCCACATAAAGGCTCCTGTGGAAGCGCCACCTGCCGCCATACCCCACCCTATCAGCCAAATCCAATGTGGGAATGCACTGTTGTCGAAGCCAGTTATGACCCCCCAAACGAAGATAAATACAAAAAAATTGGGATCCCACCAATCACACCGCACATCACACCAAAGGCCATTCCGGTAGGCCACCCTGTCACTTTTTTCATCGCTACACCGCTCTCGTCCACGCCGCCCCCCATTTTTCTCGAAGGGGGGGGGATTCGCGATCCAGACGTCGTTTCACGCGTCCTTCGTGACCACCGGGGGCGTACTATCAGACGTCAGCACCGCCAGAGGACACGGCGCTTTGGGCCAGATCCGTATAGTAAGCGCCGCATCGATCGTTACCGAACGGCTTAAGGCGCGGACAACCAACCGCGATCTTGCCGAGCAAGTCCGGCATTGCCACTTCGGCGCCATGCTTTTTGATCAGAGTGTGCCGGCGGTATTGCCCTTTTCGGTCGCATTTGCGG
>PBMU01000030.1 GCA_002722775.1 Rhodospirillaceae bacterium | reverse complement strand
CGTTCAACGGGTGAGACTGTCAATCCTCAACCCGCGTAAGAGCCACGAGATCGATGATCTCGGCCTCGTCAGGTTCGTCCTCGCTTGGTAAGCGATAAGCTCCACCAAGCCATCGCGCAAGATCGATCATCTTGCAGCGTGCCGAGCAGAACGGCCGATACGCCCGGATCACCTGTTTACCGCATTGGGGACAACTAACGCCGTTAGATAGTTCACGCACCACTTTCAGCCTCCATCGACACATATTTCACGGCCGTTGGATCCAATTTCGAGCTTGAGCATTCCTCCTAGGCGCCGATTGGTGACCTCAAGCGCCGCCCCAAGCGGCCCCAATAGCGCCAGACGGACCGGGTTTGGACAAATCAGCCGTGGACGGGCAATACCTGCGCTCTCACGAAGGACCAACCTTAAGGCCTCGAGGGCCAGAGTTTCCGGATTAGGTTCACCTTCCCGGTAGAGTTGGGCCCGTAAACTCGGTCCCTGCCTTGTACGGGTGATCTCGAAGAGCCCGCCCTTGGTCCAGCCGTGAAGATTCGGCCGCTCGCCTCCTGTTGCCGAGAATGCCCGTTTCAAGCCCTCCTCGAATGTCATGCGAAATTTTAATCTGCGGGAACGTGGGAAGTCCGCAAGAATGAGCCCCGCGATTCGGCGCAGACGGATTTCCCAAGCTATGCGTTCCGAAGCCTCGCGCGCAAGTTCTGAAAGATCTAATACCGCGGATCGCGATTGCGCAGTGTCGATATCGATTGCTGTGAGAGCCTCAGTCTCGTCGAAAATGAGGACCCCGCCGCAAGGGAGCTCCACCCGTCTCGCCAAAGCGGTCTCGACCATTGCGTCCACACCCCTTTCCCGAAACAAAACACCGTCGCGACCCTCCACGAGCACGGCTTCAGCAGCTAATCGATGTCCGAGCCCTAGCAAACCCGGCGATGGTTCCACTGTCCCAATATCACCGGTCCTAACTCGATCTTCGACTGCAAACCAACGATCGACCAAGGACAGCACGTCAGCGCGGATGGAACTTGGATCACGCCCTCGCGCTTCCGCTCGAACCGTGCCGCCCATGCCTTCGGGTAGGGCCTCGTTGAGGATCTTATGAAAGCGGGCTCGTTCAGTTTTGGCCGTGATCCGGCGCGCGATGGAGTGGACTGACCTTCCAGGCGTGAGCGTAGTCCAGACACCCACAAGCGTAATATCTGTCGATACTCTAGTCGCCTTCGTCCCACTTGCCTCAGCTACTACCTGAACCAGAATCATTTGGCCTTCAGTTAATTTTTTGTCGGGCGTGACCGCCAGGTAACCTTCCCAACCTCCCAGATCGACAAACACAGCACCCAGTTCTGGGCGTGTCGCAGTAACACGGGCGAGTACCAGGGACCCAACTTTCCATGGAGCATGGGTGCGTTCAACGAGGAATTGTTCCAGACGGCCATTCGCCAGAACGGCCACTCGAACCTCACCAGGAGATCGGTCAATTAGGACCTCACGCTCAACCATCGCGTTTTCGATCCACATCCCGTATCCGCAAACTAAAACTGGCGCCAACCAGCAAAGCGTGAGTTTCGGCCAGAGGCAAACCTACGACATTGGGATAGGAACCGTTCAGCGATTTCACAAAAGCGCCAGCCATGCCCTGGATCGCGTAGCCTCCGGCCTTACCTTCCCATTCACCCGTAGCGATGTATGCTTCGGTCTCGAGAAATGAAATCCGCTTCATTGTGACGTTGGTAGCGACGACGCGTTCCAACCGATGGCCGTTAGGGCAATCCAAAACCACTGCTCCCAACACCCGATGCCGACGGCCTGATAGAAGCGCCAGACAGCGGCGCGCCTCCTCCTCGGTCTCAGCCTTGGGAAGAATGCGTCTGCCAACCGCAACTACGGTATCAGCCGCCAGTATGAAACCCTTTTCCTCACGAGCCCGAATGGTCTTGGCTTTGGAACGCGCCATACGCACAGCGTAGTCCCGGGGAAGTTCGCGAGGCCGTGATCTTTCGTCGATATCAGCTGGAGCAATACGAGCGGGGTCTGCGCCGATCTGATGCAGCAGGTCGCGGCGGCGCGGAGACGCGGAAGCAAGGATTAAAAAACCGCCATCTGGCGGTTCCAGGACCGCTGCGCGATCCATTTGCACCATCCTGTGTTATTTGAAACGGAAGGTAATGCGGCCCTTTGTCAGATCATAGGGCGTCATTTCAACATTGACCCGGTCTCCGGCTAAAACGCGAATCCTGTTCTTGCGCATCTTACCGCTGGTGTGAGCTAGCACCTCGTGTTCGTTATCAAGCTTTACGCGAAACATTGCGTTAGGCAGCAGTTCAGAGACTGTGCCGGATACTTCCAGGACATCTTCCTTCGCCATGATCCCATCATCCGTGGTTCCGGGGAGCGGCAAAAGTGGGCGCGAACCAAAACCAGGTCAAGGCGTTTCTAGGCAATTTTGCCCCACGCATGTTGGTTCCTGCGGAAGGTGAGCTAGATACTGAGGTCTAACAGGTTGTAGTCATGCATCGAAGCCTTGGCAGCTGCGTCCCAGCGGTGAATCTCGCCCGAGGACCGAAACGGTTCGTAGTCATAGCTGTCCTCATCGGGAAAGCGTTGCCGGCGGGCATGGATCGCATAGCCAAGTACACGGGACCGCTCCCGGATACGGTCAGAGTCGAACACCGCGGCTACAGCGTGCAATCCCCCACCCTCGACACCAAGAACCGAGGAACGGCGATGAAATCCATTGTTCACCGTGACACGCAAGTCAGGGCTAGTGTTAGCGAAGGACCCATGCAGGACCTGGCGATTGGTAATCGCCAGGTCACCTGGTTTAGCGATGACTGGTATAGCGTCCGGGAGACGTTCCGTTCCAGCTTCCCGAACCCTTGCCCGGATGTCCACCTTACCGAGTTTATGTGTGCCAGGCACCACCCAAACACCGTTAGCTGCCGTTGAACCATAAAGCTGCGTCATGAAGTTTACACCATGCACACCCTGATCCCAGTCCGGACTGTCCCAGTGAGTAACACCATCCTGATGCCAGGCGACTGAGGCGCCACGGCCCGGTTCCTTGATGAAAAGCGCGTCCGTGAACGGCACAAAATCGTCACCATTGATCGCCGCTGCTAAACGCAGGATATCAGGATGTCCATAGAGACGCAGACACGCCTCGGAAAACTGCAACGAACCGAGAATCAAATACACCACCTCGTTTGGCGCATCGGCCGCGGCCACGGGCTCGTGCATCTTCACTGGGTGACGGCCATTTGCGAGCTTGGTCCCGCCGAACGGATCGCCGAGGGGTTTCGACCAGAACAAAGTGGGCGCGCAGCAGTCCACGCCGAGAGCCGGTCGACCACTGGCATCGACCGGAGATCCTCGCTCCGTTGGCAACCGATCAAGAATATCTTTCAAGTCAGCCTCAATCTCGATCAGTTCGGTCCGAGAGACCACATTCTCGAAAACATAAAATCCGTAGCGCCAATAAGCCGCCAGAATTGTAGGGTGCACGGAACCGTCTTCTGTGTATCGGATCGGCCCCCGGTTACCAAGTGACATGGCGCGATCTTCACCGTCACGCAGATAGACGCGCATCTGTTCTTCCTGTTCACCGTAGTCAACCGGCGGCGTCGAGGCAGCGAGGCTCATGACAATCTCCAATCCAGGCCGGTAATTGAGATAACCACCTAGCGACAAGTTTACTTCGGTTGGATGTTCGGGACAAACCTCATTGACCGTTAGGTCTAGTTATCGTGAGTAGGGAAACGGTATCTGATTCGCCGGATTAGTTCGTCTCGGACCTGACGATAAGCAGCGAGCCGCATATCGCGGGAACCCTCGATGATCGTGGCATCCAGGATCGGCCAGTATTCAATATCGCACGCCATCGTGCGTGTTAGTTCGGTAGCCCGGTGGTGGGCCTCGGGTGACAACGAGATGATCAGATCAAAAAACCCATCCTCCATCTGATCGAAACTCTTGGGTTGGTGGTGCGTGAGGTTTATGCCGATTTCCTCCAACACCTGGACGGCGAAGGGGTCAAGCTTGCCTTCGCGCACGCCACAGGAGTCCACATACATCGCGGTGCCCCGAAGATGTTTTAGTAAGGCCTCCGCCATCGGCGATCGTACGGCATTCTGAAAGCAAGCAAACAACACGGCACCCGGCTGTTCAACCTTTTGGGCGAACAGATGGATTTCGCTCGCTGCCATCACTCGAACCCGTTCAACCCCGAATTTGCAATACACAGATAAGAGTGAAGAGACGGCGTGCTGTCTTGAAATCCATCACGACCTTGCCCACCAACCGCTCCATGAGCATGCGAGCTCCATCATCGTGAAGCCCGCGCCGCCCCATATCGATAGCCTCAATTTGCGACGGAGCGAGACGCTTGATCGCGTCGTAATAGCTTTCACAAATTAGAAAATAGTCGCGCACGATGCCGCGGAATGGTGTAATCGACATAGTCACCCGGTCCAATGTCGCGCCACCAAGATCCCGGATGTCGAGATAGAGCCGATTCTCTTGGATTCCCAAATGCAGCTCAAATTCCGACGCATCCACACCCAAGGGCGTGAACATGTTCTCCTCGATCAAATCGTAGATCGCGACCGCCCGCTCATGCTCCACCTCGGGACTGCGGCGAACGACCGTACATTCGTCAAGTTGAATAGCAACGATGCGCCCAACCAAATTTTGATTCGACGGCTCGGGAACTTTTCCGGTGCTAGGCGAAGGACGCGTCATCAATAGCTCCGTCGCGAACTAGACGGTTCTAACCCTTCGGAGTGAGCCGAGTCGAGATCGACAGAGCATGAGCGTCCAATCCTTCGGCGCGAGCCAGGGTTATAGCGGCCTGACCGATTTTGGCCAGACTATCAGAATCGCAACGGACCAAAGTCGTGCGTTTAAGGAAATCCATCACTGAGAGGCCAGAGGAAAAACGAGCGGTCCTACCAGTCGGCAACACATGGTTAGGTCCCGCCACGTAGTCACCGATCGCCTCCGGAGTGTGGCGACCAAGAAAAATGGCGCCGGCATGTTTAACCTTAGCGGCTAGAGCCTCCGGTGCCTGAATGGCGAGCTCGAGATGCTCCGGTGCCAGACGGTCGACTAAGGCGGGTGTTTCGTCCTCGATAGAGCCGACTACGATGATCAAGCCATAGTCCTGCCAGCTCGCTGCAGCGATTTCGTTCCTCGGCAAGTCTGCCAGAGCCTGGTCGACCGCAACGGAAACTAGATCTGCAAAATCGCTGTCATCGGTGATCAGGATCGCTTGCGCAAGCGTATCGTGCTCGGCCTGAGAAAGCAGATCAATAGCAATCCATTCAGGTTTGTTTCTGTTGTCCGCGACGATTAAAATCTCTGAAGGCCCGGCGATTGAATCAATCCCTACCTGGCCGAAAACAAGACGCTTGGCCGCCGCAACAAACGCATTGCCAGGCCCAACGATCTTGTCCACTCGTTGTATCGTGTCGGTCCCGTGGGCGAGCGCCGCGATCGCCTGGGCGCCGCCTATCCGATAAATCTCAGAGACACCCACCATTTCGGCCGCGGCGAGCACTAACGGATTGATCTCACCATCAGGCGCAGGAACCGTTATAGCCCTACGCTCAACACCAGCAACGCGCGCCGGAATCGCGTTCATCAACACCGTGCTCGGATAAGCTGCCATGCCACCAGGCACGTACAGACCAACCGAATCTAGTGGTCCCCATCGCATGCCAAGCCCAACGCCGTCTGCGTCTTCGTAATTAATGTCGTCCGGCATCTGGGAGATGTGAAAAGCCTCAATCCGGTCCGCAGCCACGGCAAGGGCCTCTAAGGCGTCTTGTGCGCATGAATCCCGTGCAGCCGAGATCTCGGATTGGTCTAACCGTATAGTCGCGGGTGTAAGTGAGAGCCGATCGAACTCCCGAGTCAATTCGATCACAGCCGCGTCACCGCGCACACGAACATCCGCGATGATAGCGGCAGCCTGATCGGTCGCATTGGTATCAACTTCCCGCTTCATGTTGAGGACCTCACGGAAACAGTCCTCGAAATCATCCTCCCTGCTATCCAGATAATGTGGCACTGGTTGCCTCCCGAAAACGCTCAACCCAGCGGTTGACAGCCCCAGATCGAGTCTTCAGTGCCGTGCGGTTGATCGCTAACCGGGAACTTATTTCTGAGATCTTTTCTACCTCGACAAGCCCGTTCTCTTCAAGCGTGGAGCCGGTCTGAACCAGGTCGACGATACGCCGACAAAGCCCAAGTCTTGGCGCCAGTTCCATAGCACCGTTGAGTTTGATGCACTCTGCCTGGACGCCGCGGGAAGCAAAATAACAACGGGTAACGTTGGGGTATTTGGTCGCGATTCGAATATGGCTCCAGAGACGCGGATCCTCGTTTGCCGCCAAGTCGGCCGGTTCGGCCACCGACAACCGGCATAGCCCTATCCCAAGGTCGACCGGAGAGTAGATCTCAGGATGATCAAACTCCATTAGCACGTCACTACCGCAAACCGCCATTTGAGCGGCGCCGAAGGCAAGAAAAGTCGCGGTATCAAAACTGCGCACCCGAATGATCTGTAGTTCGGGGTCGTTGGTCGAGAATTGAAGGCGGCGTGAGGATTCATCATGAAATTCAGCCTCAGGCTCAATCCCGGCGCAGGCCATGAGTGGGCCTACCTCGCTCAGGATCCTACCTTTCGGCACCGCGATGATAAACGGGTCATTCGCGCTCATGCTTCGTTCCCTGGGTGGCTGGGCCTCTGGATCGTCGGCCAGGCCTCGCCGATATCTTCGGCGTGCACCGATAACTTCACGGTCAAGAGACGTATGGTCTTGTCACCCGCAAAGGCAAGGTCCAGATGCCCCTCCGCGAGATGCAAGGACAACAATTCCAGGATCTGGCCTCGGTCGGCAAGATCTATTCCCGTACTTCGCACATCCGTCACGTTCTCCACGCGAACAGCACACAAGATTCGTTCGAAGGACACCCGGCTTTCGTCGGTCTCCCCTTCGTCGTGCCCACCGGCCGGAAGGAGCGTCGGCGATCCCTCCCAACGGAAACGCTGAGCCATCATCACGAACCAATGCTTAGAGGGCTGGAAGATGGTCTCGGAAATCGGCACGATTGCGTCTTGCAACATCGACGAGACCACTTCAAGATCTCCCACTGTCTCAGCGCGAACGCGAAACGCAAGGTAGCTGTCGCGCCGGACAAGGTTGTGCCTATAACGCATCAGGCGACCTGGTTTCGCGCGGACCCGTTTTCTGCTACCCGCTCGATTATTGCACCACAATCACGTAATTTCCCGACTAGCCTTTCGTAGCCTCGGTCAAGGTGATAAATTCGATTGATATTGGTTTCACCCACGGCCGCAAGGCCCGCCAGGACCAGACTGACCGAGGCACGAAGATCCGTTGCCATGACCGGGGCTCCCGTAAGGTGCTCCACTCCGCGCACTAGTGCAGAGGCTTGGTGAACGGTTATATTGGCCCCCATTCGGCTCAGTTCGGGCACATGCATAAAACGGTTCTCGAAAATCGACTCTGTAATCATGGATGCTCCCTCGGCCCGGGTCATGTAGGCCATCATCTGAGCTTGAAGATCCGTCGGGAAGCCGGGATATGGCTCGGTCATAACATCCACCCCCCTTGGCCTACCCTCCGGTCCCGAAACTTTGATCCCGGAACCTGTTTCACTGATTGAGGCTCCGGTTTCGGATAGGGTATCGAACACGGTTTCCAAAAGGCCCGCACGTGCCCCAACCAGTTCGAGTTCCCCTCCCGTGATACAAGCAGCAATGGCATAAGTACCGATCTCTATTCGGTCCGGCACCACCTGATATCTGGCTCCGCAAAGCGCTTCTCGTCCCCAAATGTGAATCGTGTCAGTTCCATGACCCTCGATCCTAGCACCCATAGCGATCAAGCAATCTGCAAGGTCGACAATTTCCGGTTCGCGCGCTGCATTAATTAGCACGGTCTCACCGTCTGCGAGCGACGCGGCCATCATGAGGTTCTCTGTGGCACCGACAGACACCGTCGGGAAAGCAATCTTGGCTCCCCGAAGCCGACCGCCTGGACCCGTGTGCGCCTCTATGTATCCGCGCGTCAATTCAACCGTAGCGCCGAGTTCCTGCAAGCCCTTAAGGTGGAGGTCCACAGGACGGTTTCCGATCGCGCAACCCCCTGGCAATGAGACCCGCGCCCTGCCCGCCCGGGCCAGAAGGGGGCCGAGCACGAGGACTGAGGCACGCATTTTTCTAACGACGTCATAGGGCGCCTCGGTATTCGTTATGTTTAGGTTCTGAAGTACTAATTCGGTCCCCATAGCACCGTTTTGATCGCCAACCGTCGTGCCGAGCCCAGTAAGTAGAGAACACATGGATTCGATGTCTGCCAGCGCCGGGACATTCATCAGTGTCAAGGGGGCGGACGTGAGCAGGCTCGCCGCCATCAACGGTAGAGCTGCATTCTTTGCACCGCTCACTGGAATTTTACCAACCAAGCGGTTTCCGCCACGAATTCTGACTTTGTCCATGATTTGCCCCGCTGTCGCGCGTCGCGCGTCGCGCCTTTTTGTAATGAAACGGATCAATCGCCACAAGCCTGCCACTTCATCGTAGGCGATTTCTGGTGCGATTCATGATCGGCACTAATTAGGGCATGAACAGGGCAGTAACGAACTGACTTATGTCTATCTCGCGACGGTTCAAAGCGGCTTGTCTTCAACCACGCTGCCTTTCGCCCCCTCTGCGCGAGCGCGGGTCTGCAACTTGCGGCGCCGGAGATTGGCCCGCAAAGCCTGAGCACGACGTTCCTCGCGCGCGGTCTTGTTATCTGTCAAGTGCTGCTCCGAGTTTTTGTATTCATCCCTCGACATTCCTGGCTCCGATCATACACAGAGACACAGCGGCGATTTTAAGAAACCAGGTAGCCGCAGGTCCAGCGGGCAAATCCGCTTGCTTCGCCCCGAACCCCTATGGCATGGTCCCGCCGCCGCGCGACAAGGTACACCCGACGGTGCCCAGACGGTTCTTTTGCTGCCGTAGCTCAGGGGTAGAGCACTCCCTTGGTAAGGGAGAGGTCGAGCGTTCAAATCGCTCCGGCAGCACCACTTTCTCTCAATAAAAACAAAAACTCCTAAAACATTGAGGAAATGCTAAATCCCCCCAATGTGCTTAGTTTCGCGTACACACATTGTACACACCGCGTTTGGATAGAAAACTTTTTCCTGTGTGTATGAACGGTCGCGGAACACAATAAATTCAAAGACAGAAGAGGCGACGGTTAGCTCGTAAGAGGGTGAGGGTCCAAGTAGCCAACGCAATAGTAAGCAAGCGCCACACTGCAGAGAAGAGTCAGAGGTTTATCTCCTCGTAGCTGATTCCAAGAGCCTTCGCCGACATACATAGCCTGCCAACCACTAGATCGAATGTTTATTCGATCTAGTAAATCCTGCTTCTGGCCATATCGATGGTGCTCTCCCTACCGGTCTTTCGGTCGAACATTGTCGTACAATGGTGACTTAAGAGGGCTGGATCGGTGCACCCCCGGTGATGGATCTCGTGACGACGACATAAGATAATGACAGCCGCGGGCAAAAGAGAAGGCTATCACAGTCGTGATGCTGGTGGGAGAGCATCAACTGTTCATCGTGGGAGGAAGCATTTGTGAACCCGTGATAGCCTTCTCTATTTACGCACTTGATGTAGAAACGGATCATTGCAAACTGAGATAACCGCGGTATGTGCGGTAAGAAGGATGTTCCAAACGACATGAGCCGAGCTGAGGAAGCGGAGATGAAAGTCATAATAGATACTGATCCAGGTCAGGACGACGCGGCGGCAATCATGCTGGCGCTCGGCAGTCCGGAAATTGAATTGCTCGGGGTCACTGCGGTTGCCGGCAATGTTCCCTTGTCGCTTACTGAAAGGAACGCGCGTTACGTATGTGAACTCAGTGGCCGGACAGATGTGAGAGTATTCGCGGGCGCAGATGGGCCTTTGAAGGGTGATACTGTTACGGCCGAGCATGCACACGGAAAGACCGGCCTCGACGGCCCTGAAATTTTCGAACCATCCTTAACTCTACAGTGCACGAGTGCCATCGACTTCATCGTCGAAACCCTGATGGAAGAACCTGTGGAGTCGGTAACGATCTGCGCCATTGGGCCGCTGACAAACATCGCACTTGCGTTAAAAAAGCAACCGGAGATCGGGAGGCGGATTAAGCGAATCGTTCTGATGGGCGGCGGGTATTTTGCGCAAGGGAATGTCACTCCTTCGGCAGAATTCAACATATATGCGGACCCGGAAGCTGCGACGATTGTGTTCGCTTGCGAGGCGCCAATCGTGATGATGCCATTGGACGTGACCCACAAAATACTGACAACCAAAGAGCGTATGGACCGGTTGGCTGCCATAGGCAACAATGCGTCTGAGGCCCTAGTGAAGATGCTGACGTTCTACGGACGTCACACGTCAGCGAAATACGGTGGCGACGGCGGACCGCTGCACGATCCGACTACAGTCGCCTGGCTGTTGTGTCCGGATCTGTTCAATGGCCGGATGTGCAACGTCGAAATCGAAACTCAGTCGCCTCTAACACGCGGAGCGACAGTCGTCGATTGGTGGGGTGTGACCAAACGGCGGAAGAATGCGCTAGTCGTTCAGAATGCTGATGCCGAAGGTTTTTTTAAATTATTGACAGAAAGAGTAGCTAATCTGATCTAAGGGTTTTTTCCGAAAGATTGTCCATGAGTGCGATCACAACTCTACTGCCAAACCATGTAGTTTCTTTGCCAAAATGCTGATGGATGTAGTGTGTGGTGAAATGCGCCCGCGCCAAGAAATGCTAGCCAGCCAGTATCTCTAAGTCCGGTAGGTAGTCGATTTGATCCGGAGGCACCACTGGAGTGGTTAGCCAACGAGCTCTCATGACGACGCATTGGCCTCGAGGCTGGGAAATACGTCACTGCCGGTACCACCACCTTCTGCAAGTCCTGTCCTCCGGATCCACGGCCGCACCCAGGGTTGCCTATTATGATGAGATCAGTCTCGGTTGAGGTGGCCCGGCCTCCGCCTGACTCAAGGCTCAAGTCGCCGGACAGGTCGAAGGGATAGCATTGGACCCCAGCAGGACAATAAGAACCCAATCTATCGCTCGGCCCCCCACAACGGCTTCTACTCTTCACCTCAAATGCCGATAAATGAAGTGATGGTCCTTCTATCGGTTTCCAAATACTTGGGACTGGTATTTTCTAGTTCTTTACGTTCCAATAAAGAACCTGGGTAAAATCTTAGGAGATTCAGATGGTCGCCGACGCTGGCACATACGACTTTATTGTGACTGGCGCCGGGTCCGCTGGATGTGTGGTCGCCAGTCGGCTTAGTGAGTCTGGCAAACATCGTGTGCTGCTGCTGGAAGCAGGTCCAAAAGATACGAACCCCTGGATACATATACCGCTCGGTTACACCAAAAATTGGACTAACCAAAATTTGAATTGGATGTTTGAGTCTGAGCCGGAACCAAACCTCAACAACCGCACACTATTTCAACCAAGGGGCAAGGTCCTCGGTGGCACCTCATCAATCAATGGAACGGTGTATATGCGGGGCGTTGCCGCAGATTACAATAATTGGCGACAACAGGGATGCGAGGGATGGGACTGGACCGGCGTATTGCCGTATTTCAAGAAGGCCCAGAATCAGGAACGCGGAGCGAGTGAATTGCACGGCACTGGCGGCCCATTGCATGTAAGCGATATTCCGCATGAGTGGCCGTTGGTGAAAGCCTGCATCGAAGCGGCAATTCAGACCGGTATTCCATATAACCCTGATTTCAATGGCCCCCAGCAAGAAGGCACTGGATACTATCAATTTACAGTCAAGGAAAGTCGCCGTTGGAGTTCTGCGAGAGCCTATTTGGGTCGCGCAAAATCTCGAGTCAACCTAATAATCTCCACCGAATCCCATGCCCAGAAATTGATATTCGAAGGAACTCGTGCTGTCGGTGTTATGTTTCGCATGGGACAAGGGTTGCATATCGCTCGCGCAAACAAGGAGATCATAGTTTGCGGCGGAACTTTTGGTTCGCCGCAAATTTTGCAACTTTCTGGCCTTGGTCCGGGGCAATTGCTGCGGGATCTCAACATCGATGTAATTCGAGAGATTGCTGGCGTGGGGGAAAATCTCCAAGACCACTTCAATAGTTATCTTTCTTACCGGGTTCATCAACCAATTACCCTAAACGATATAGGCAACAGCGCTATCCGTCAGATTTTTTCTGGCATTAGATATGCCTTTAACAGGACAGGGGCCCTTTCAGGTACAGGCATCTATGGGGGCGCTTTCGTACGTTCTGATCCAAGGCTTGAAAACCCTGATCTGCAAATCAACATGTCTATGTGGAGTACCGGCTCACGGACCCGAGAAGGTATCGTGCCACATCCTTTCCCCGCCTTCACTCTGAGCCCCGTGCATCTCCGCCCGGAGGGACGCGGTTATGTGCGGATAAAATCCTCGAATGCTGAAGATCAACCCGCCATTCGCTTTGATCAGTTTCGGTCAAATTACGACAAATCTGCTATGCTTTGCGGCTTGTATCTCTGTCGTAAGATAGCCGCACAACCCGCCTTAAAACCATATGTAGCAGAAGAAGTCTTGCCCGGCCCAAAAGTGCAGTCTGATGAGGATTGGATCGAAGATACCCGCCAGCGCGGTGTCGCAAATTTTCATCCGGTTGGGACTTGCCGGATGGGCCACGGGCCGGATGCGGTAGTGGACCCGCGTTTGCGCGTGCATGGGATCTCTGGACTGCGCGTCGCCGATGCCTCAATCATGCCCAGTATAATAGCCGGGAACACCAATGCCCCTTCCATTATGATAGGTGAGAAATGCGCGGCCATGTTACTTGAAGAGGTGGCATGAAAGATCAGAATTAGGCTTGTTTGAGTATGCCCGAGATCCTGGAGCAAAGGCCGCAACGTTAAACGCAGCACGCAGTGGATTATAATTCACTTTTCAGGAAAATATATTTGGAGAGCTTCATGGGGAAACTGCCCGTCGAAGACCAACTTGAGATCCAAGACCTCTACTCGCGCTACAATCTCCTAAGCGACGCGGCCGACAGTGCTGGATACGCCAATTGTTTTACTGCCGACGGCACGATGCTCTCTCCCGAAGTCGGGATTGAGGTGCGGGGCCACGACGCCTTGGTGGCGCACAAGGAGAGAGACAAGTCGAACCGGGCGGGCAGGTACCGACGGCATTGGAACGCAAACCTATGCCTAGATTTGCTAGACGACGGGCGTGTGTGCGGACGCTGTTACCTGCTTGCCTATAACGGCATTCCGAAAGATCTGCCGACGATCGCGGACTGTGGCGTCTATGAGGACATCCTGGTGAAAGTCGATGGGGCATGGAAATTCGAAAGCCGATGCCTCAGCATGGACGGCTCTACCTGGAATCAGGGTAAAGATGCGGTATGTGGAGCGTAAGATGAGCGAGGAGGTCCTTAATTGGAGCGCGACACGGACCGCGAAGGCTATCGCTGCGGGCGAGATGAGCGCGGTCGAAGTCACAGATGCCTATTTAGCGCGGATAGAGGCCACTAATCCGGTCATAAACGCGGTCTGTACCCCGAACCCGGACGCCCGGAGGGCAGCCAAGGAGGTTGACCGACGCCGCGCCTCCAAAGAAGCACCCCGTCCCCTCGACGGCGTGCCGTTCCTGGTAAAGGATATCTTGCCGACTAAGGGGCTGCGCACAACATTCGGCTCGCTTTTGCTGGAACATGATGTACCGGTTGAAGACACTGTGACCGTCGAGCGACTGAAGGACGCTGGTGGTATCCTGCTAGGGAAGACCAACACACCCGAATTTGCCCACGATATCAACACCACCAACAAAATCTTCGGCACAACCCGAAATCCGTGGGACGTGAACGTGACGGCAGGGGGATCCAGTGGTGGATCGGGCGCGGCCGTGGCCTCGGCCATGGCTCCCCTCGCGCTTGGCACAGATCTTGGTGGTTCGATCCGTATCCCGTGTTCGTTCAACAACCTGACCGGCCTGAGGCCAACACCCGGGCGCGTACCGTTCTATCCGACCGACTACGGTTGGGACACTCTCGTCGAGCATGTTCAGGGGCCGATGGTGCGCCATGTCGAGGATGTCGGCCTCGCAATGGCGGTGCTTGCCGGACCCGACGACCGGGACCCAAGTTCGCTTCCCGACGACGGATTGGATTTTATCGCGGCAGCATCCGGCCGTGTGCCGCTCGCAGGGCGGCGGGTCGCCTACGGCGGTGACCTTGGCGTAATTCCGCTCGACCCCGAGGTCGCGTCGCTAGTCGAAGCGGGTGCCAGGCAATTCGAGGCGCTGGGCTGCACCGTCGAGGCCGCGTGTTTCGACACCTCGGATTTGCAGGACATCATCACCGGAACGCGCGGTTTCGGCATGGTCGCTCGTTATGCCGAGCGGTATGACATCCAGTCCGATCTGATGACGCTGCCACTGTTCAACCAAGTGACCGCCTCGCTCGATCTCTCGGTACGGGACGTTGTGCGCTCGGAACGCCTTCGTACCGCTTATTGGCACCGGGTGCGGAATTTCATGGAAGATTACGACTATATCATCGCCCCAATTGTCGGAGCGCCACCGTTTCGACTAGACGAGGCCTGGCCCACTACGGTCGGCGGCAACCCGGTCAAACGGTTCCAGGATGTCTTCCTATCGGCCTATACGTTCAGTATTACCGGCCTGCCAATAATGGCAGTGCCCTGCGGACTGACCCGCGACGGTCGGCCAGTGGGAATGCAGATTGTCGCCCGCCGCCTCCGCGATGATAGCGCGATCGAGGCTGCCGCCGCCTATGAGGCCGCCAACCCAGATCTGTTCCGCCGCCCAAAGATCGACCTCTCCAACGCCAAGGCGGTAAGCGAAGCGCTGATCACGCCGGGTGTAAGTATCAAGCGGTGAGAGGACGGTGGCTATCAAATGGTTGCTAGTGATCGCCAATATTCGGCCGCGCCTGGCACGCATCTGAGCGGTCTAGCTGGTCGAGGCTTCCCGAGACCCTCGGATTTAGAACATGCAAGCGAAGGCGGTATAAAATACGTCGAAGCGCCCTCCTTTCTGCGTTTTATATTCGCGGCAAATCCCTAGTATTTCATTCCCCTTATTAAATCTAGACACCCCCGGCGCCAGAGAACCAAAAGAGGCAACGCGTCCCGGGGTAGGGATTTCCAACGTTGTAAAAGCGTATATAGTCTGAGCCCCGCGTAAGCTTACCGCAGGGGATCCAGAATGGATGAGACGATCTATTAATGCCTGCCGGCTCTCTGTCTCTAACTGTCTTTCCGCATGAAATGGTCCGGCTTGAGTGCCGCAAGTGCAATCGAAAAGGCCAGTACCGACGGGCCTCTGTTATCACAAAAAATGGATCCGCCACCGCGCTGTCGGACTTTTTGGGAAAGATCGCAGCCAGAGGCCCCGGCTCGTCCCATTCGGAAATGATCGATGCGGGGTCTACTACGTGGATTTGGGAAACAAATAACCTCTCTCGCACACCAGACGCCTGTCCATCGCGTGAATGAGCTGTATTTACGAACGCCGAATCATTAAAAGCCCATGTTTTCCGCGACCTAACACCAGGATCTGCTGTTAGAACGACCCATTTCCCTAGGCCTCTTTCTTGAACCATATGGGCGCCTCGTTCGTCTTGCCGACGCTGCACTAACCGATCAATGAACAGATTGGGTAACAGCCCTGTTTTGACCAAATCCGCAGACTCGGCGCACTATCGTAGCCACGGGACAATCGCAAGGAAGATTTCAATGCTAGCAACCCTCACCCGGGAACAAATAAAAACCTACAAGGACGACGGGTTCATCTTCATTCGCGGACTATTTTCGCCCGAGGAGGTCAATTTGTTACGCAGAGCGATGGAAGAGGATCCAGCGATCGCTGAACATTCCCTGCTTAGAGCCGACTCGGAAGGCCTAGGGACTCGGATCTCACTATGGAACCGAGCCGGCGACAGCGTATATGGCGTAGCGGCCCGGGTCGCGAAAATGGTTGACACAGCCGAAGCTTTGATCGGCGAACCAGTATATCACTTCCAATCGAAGCTGACAGCCAAGGATCCCAAGGTAGGTGGCGCATGGGAATGGCACCAAGACTATGGTTACTGGTACTATAACGGCTGCCTCAAACCCGAAATGCTGAGCGTGATGATCGCGCTAGACCGCACCGATCCCAATAACGGGTGCTTACAAATCATAAAGGGCTCACACAAACTTGGGCGCATCGACCACGTAGCTATTTCCGACAAGCAGAACGGCGCCGACCCTGACCGCATACAACACATCTTGAAGACCCATAAAATTATCCAGTGCGAACTGGACCCGGGTGATGTGGTGTTCTTTCATGCTAACGCCCTGCATCGTTCGGATCAGAACCGCTCCAAACGCCGGCGGTGGACCTTCATTGTCTGCTACAACGCAGTCTCAAACGATACTGTGATACGCGACGACGATCGCTACTATGTGCCACTGGAAAAGGTCGGCGACGATGCTATCATTCAGACTGGGCTTCGGTTTGCCGACGGTAAGAGCGAGCATTTCACGTCCAAAGCCTATGTCCCAGATTTAGACGCCATCAAACAGTCCTTCTGACCAAACGGTTTAGCTCACCCAACAGATCACTTTGGCCACGGTCAACTCCCGTCGGAGCGTGGTTCCGATTTCCGAGAAATTGCCGCCATCGACCACCTTGTCGATGGTGCCCTGGCTAGTCTCGCGAACACGGGTTCGAGAGCGCTTAACCATGTCCTTCAGGCCAATTGGCGCCGTGGTAAAGATCCTACCGCGCCGGGGAGAGCCAGCGACCGTGACGCCAATCACTTCCCCTTCGTGGTCTACCACAGGTCCGCCGCTGATCCCGCCAAGGGTGCCGGAGAAAGATGGGATCCGCTTCAACTCAGCCCAAGCGATTACCGGCTCGCGGTTGCGCCTGCTCGCATGCACAACCGACATGCGCCCAAGCAGTTTCGAGCGCACATCGGCGGGCCGTCCTTGGGGATAACCAAAATGGAAAGCTTGCTGACCCCGTTGCAACCCTCCTGGTTCAAAACCTAGGGTCGGCGAACTTTGTCGGGTAGTAAACACTGCAAGGTCGTGATGCGGGTTGAGAATGACCCCGCCACCTCGCTCGACTCGACGTTTGCTTCTGATAATACCGAACTTAGCGCAGCCTTCCAAGACATGGCGCGCGGTCATCCAGACACCATTGCCGATCGAGAACGCCGTGCCGGTACTGTTGCCCTTATCACTTTCTTCGATACGGACGACCGGATCGTCTCTGGAGGCTGGGGGCAAATGGTCCTCCGGCACCGAGGAACGTGGTCGACGTGGTTGCATGCCTTCCAACACCGCGGGACGACGTGGTGAATCTCCAACTTCTGGATGCCGTCTCGAGACGTCACCTCCCATCCCGTGGAAGACGAAAGATAGGATAAAGACCACAACGAAGCCAAACAAGCCTAGTCGTTCGGGGCGATGCCACATGCGTGCTTTCCCAAACGTGTTCGAAATTCTAGGAATCATACTATGGATAGGGATGATAGCGACGCTAAAGTCAGATTATAATGATCTCAAATGAGGACAGTGAAACGGGCATCGCGATTTTCGCGAGCGCCTTAATAAGCGCTATTCGCTCTATTCGGTCAGCGACCATAGTGCCGAGCCATTCCTCGAATAACTGTGTTGCTCCGAACCGTTGGTGCACACGCGAGAGAATCTCGAATTGTCCGACACTCTCGCCATCTCGACCACTGGCTCGAACATCTGCAAGCGCCACCGGATAGCCATCCAGTGCTAACGCGCCCCGACGACCGATATAGCAACCAACGGGCCCCACAGGATGACCGGAACCAAAATCAAGATCCAGGTTTCCCGCCACCCCGAAGTCGTAGTTGATTCCTATCGCCTCGGTAGCGTGCATGATCTGGAGTTGGGCGTCATCGAGCCAGTTGAGCGATACTGTAACGACCGTGCCTGGCGCCGGCGCCAAGATTGCCGGAATCGATCCATAAGAAGCCATATGTGCGGAGTAGACCACGTCGTGATCCGCAAGCCGGCCGACCGTCACCGGCACTACTGCAGCGTCTCCAAACTTGTGGCGCAACTGCGCTGGCGCCCGGTTCGACCCCACTGCCAGCACCGGCATACGTCCTACGAGCGGGAAGCCATCCGGTAGCGGATTGGCGACGCCGTCGCGCAATACGAAATCACCCTCCGGTGCCGGATAGGGATAACCAAGAGCACGGCCCATAATCGACAAGGACATCATCGTGACGTTCCCGACATATAGCTTTGCCTAACGAGATCCATGCTTGATGGCAAGGGGCGCCTTGGCCATTGTTATGGGCGCCGGGCATCAGACCCGGGCGGAATCACTAATCTAATTCCCAGGAGGACCGCATGTCAGCAGGAGACGCGGATAACAGCGGCTTCTACAATGCCGCCACCGACCTGATCGAGCGAAATATCAAGGCAGGGCGCGCGGATAAGACCGCCTTCATAGATGCTAACGGACCACATAGTTATGGCGAGGTAGCCAAATACGCCGCTCAGTTCGCCAACATGCTAGCGCGACTCGGCGTCCAGCGCGAGGCTAGGGTCGTGCTCGTCATGCTAGACTCGGTAGATCTCGTAGCTTGCTTTCTGGGTGCAATCAAGGCGGGCGTAGTGCCGGTCCCCTTGCACACGCGCCTGACTG
>PBMU01000029.1 GCA_002722775.1 Rhodospirillaceae bacterium | reverse complement strand
GGCCGGCTCTATTGTGCCGGTCACCGCTGTCGAGCCCATCAAGGCACCCCAGTTGAAGGTGAGGCCGAGCACGAATTGCGGCCAATAGGTCACCCGCTTGAACAGAGGATACGTAAAGACTAAAGCCAGGACGGCGACACCGAGTGACCAGCAGGTCTGGTTCAATTGTAGCAGGATTGTGAGTCCGATCGCTAGTTGGACTGTGAGGAAGACTAGGGCGCGCCTGACGCTGATCGAGCCTGACGCTATCGGTCGGGTTGCGGTCCGCGAGACCAGGCGGTCGTAATCCCTATCCCAAAGGTCGTTCACGGTGCAACCAGCGCCTCGCATTACGACAGCACCGAGGCTGAACAGGACGAAGAGTTCTGCCATTTTACCGAGTGGCACTGGTTCCGACCCGGCTCGCCAACCGAGCGCTAAGCCCCACCAACAGGGTAATAACAGTAGCCAGGTTCCGATCGGCCGGGCGAGCCGCATCAGCCGCGCATAGGGTCGCCAGGGCGCCGGAAGCAGACGGTCAACCCAGTTTCCAGAGGGAATATCGCTGGAGTTGGTCACCTGCTCTGCATAAACCGATGGCACGGGGGGAGCAAGGGGTGGCTGGAATTTCTGCTCGTCCCTCGACAAGCTGGAGATGAATGTCGATGGTATGATCTAAAATACCTCCTCGTCGGGCAGAAAATGGCCCTCGTCCCGACATCCTGCCCAGACAAAAGCTAGAACGATGTAGGGCGCTCGTTGGTTCTGGCGAAACTATAAGGTTCCTATCCGTGACAAACGCATTCGAAACCAGACTCTATGTCGAGACAGGGCTGACCGAGGCCGCAGAAATTTTCCTTGATGCCGATCGCACCCACTATCTTCGCAATGTGTTGCGGCTCAGACCGGGCTTGCGCGTCCAGCTGTTCAATGGGCGCGATGGCGAGTGGGTGGCCGAAATCCACAGCCTCGACAAGCATACGGCGGGTCTCACGGTGGCCACGCGGGCCCGTATGCAAACACGCGAGCCCGATCTCTGGCTTGCCTTTGCGCCGATCAAGCGGGCCCGTATCGACTTCGTAGCCCAAAAGGCGACAGAAATGGGCGCCTCTCGGCTTTGGCCGGTCTTTACCCGATTCACCCAAATGGGCCGGGTCAATTTAGCTCGGATGCGGGCCAACGCGATCGAGGCGGCCGAGCAGTGTGGGCGCTTGAGCGTACCGGACGTGCGAGACTCGACGGATCTTGACTCGTTTGTGACTGATTGGCCAAACGACCGAGTTTTGTTGGTTTGCGACGAAACCGGCTGTGGCACTCCAATCCTGAGAGCGCTTAGCGGGCTGGATTCTAGAAGGGCTGGATTCTTAATCGGTCCCGAAGGCGGTCTTGCCAAAGCAGAACTTGACCGTTTGGGTAAACTCCCCAATGTTTGCCGGGTGAGCCTGGGGCCTCGGGTCCTAAGGGCTGACACGGCCGCCTTAGCTGCGGTTGCCTGCTGGCAGGCGGCGGTCGGTGACTGGAAGGGAGGGCCGAAAGACGAAATGTAGTGAGTATTTGACTAATTGACCTTTTCACTCATGCGAGACGCCGCATATGTCGCGACCCCCCGATGAAGCGGGCATCCCTATAGAAAGCAAGGCGGAACTGGTCGATGACCTAGAATCTGCCAGCAAGCCTCGGTCCGCATGGCGGATCGGCACCGAACACGAGAAGTTTGCCTTTCGTCTCTCTGACCATAAGCGTTTGCCCTACGAAGGCCCAGACGGGATTGGAGAGATCCTGACCCGTTTACAACGTTTTGGTTGGCAGCCGATCGAGGAGAAGGGAAAGACCATCGCGCTGTCGACGGGCGGCTGCGCTATCACGCTCGAGCCTGGGGGCCAGTTCGAACTATCGGGCGCGCCGTTGGAAACCATCCACCAGACTTGCGACGAAGTGCATACCCATCTGGCCCAAGTTAAGGAAGTTTGCGAAGAAATCGGAGTCGGCATGCTTGGTCTTGGCTTCGACCCCTTTTGGCGGCGAGAGGATATAGATTGGATGCCGAAAGGTAGATACGCAATCATGAGACGCTGGATGAAGCAGGTGGGCACCCTGGGGCTCGACATGATGTTGCGGACTTGCACTGTGCAGACCAATCTCGACTTTGAGGACGAGGCCGATATGGTCCAGAAGTACCGGATTAGTCTTGCATTGCAGCCGGTTGCCACCGCCCTGTTTGCAAATTCGCCCTTTACTGAGGGCAAGCTTAACGGGATGCTGAGTTATCGAAGCCACGTGTGGACCGATACAGATCCACACCGCTGCGGTATGCTGCCCTTCGTCTTCGAGGATGGCTATAGCTTCGAGCGCCATGTCGACTACCTCCTCGACGTGCCAATGTATTTTGTTTACCGCGACGGAAACTATCATGATGTTGCGGGCAAAAGCTTTAGGGACTTTATGGTCGGTAAGCTGGAAGGCTTTGAAGGTGAGCTCCCAAGCATGGGCGACTGGTCAGACCATATGACTACGAATTTCCCTGAAGTCAGGCTGAAAAAGTATCTCGAAATGCGCGGCACCGACGGCGGGCCCTGGCGCAATATCTGTGCGCTCCCGGCCTATTGGGTCGGGCTGCTCTACGATAAGGACGTTCAGGCTGCGGCTTGGGACATGGTCAAGGGTTGGACGATAGAGGACCATGACCAGTTGAGGCGTGACGTGCCGCGACTTGGACTTGCCGCGCCTTTTAGAGGCAGCACGGTTCAGGAATTTGCGAAACATAGTCTGGAACTAGCGACCCAGGGATTAAAACGTCGTGGCAGGATGGACGGAGCAGGGAATGACGAGTCAGGGTTTCTCGATACCTTGCATGAGATCGCAGGGCGGGGACGCACTCAGGCCGACGATCTGGTGGAATCCTTCCGAACGCGCTGGAAGTGTTCGATAGACCCGGTCTACGAGGAAATGCGTTACTGAATTGTCAAACTCCATAGCCAATTGGCGCGCTGGGCATCGCGAACTTCTTCTCGCTCAGCGGTTTCTTACTGATCTCCGTTACTGCCGCTTTCTGCTTTGTGCGTTTGCGTCGGTACTGGGACGACGCTTGTCCTGCACCGCCGGTAGCCCGACTATCGTCTTTTATAGTTTTCTAGGTGGTGCGGTCGTTAGCGCAGCCTAGACGCCGTTTGAATGGTTGATGCCGCCAAATGAGCATTGGCCAAGCCTGCTCCTGATTGGATGGCTCGGAGGGTTTGGTCAAGTGCTGAGCATGGCGGCCTTTCGCCAGACTGAGGCTTCATTTCTTGCACCCTTTCAGTATGCGATCATCGGCTGGGCAATCCTCTTTGGCTATATAATTGGTCGGAGATCCCGGACAGCCTGACCCCTCGTCGGTATTACGATCATCGCCCTTTCTGGCCTCTACATTGTCCAGAGGGAAGCGCGAGGCAACAAACACCTTTCATCCACATCTCAGCCCTGAAGATGGACGTTGCTTAATTTGAAGGACCCACTGACCCTTCCCAGAATTGCGGGTCTGGGGACGTTCAATACCCAGATTCACCGTTAAAAACGAAGGTTGAGCGCAGCTAAACTTGGGTTCCACCGACCGTGATGCCCCGCATTTTGATTGTCGGCTGGCCGACGCCCACCGGCACACCTTGGCCGTCTTTACCGCAGGTTCCTACACCTTCGTCGAGTTTCATGTCGTTGGCGATCATCGAGATTTTGTTCATCGCATCGGGACCATTCCCTATAAGGGTGGCTCCCCTGACTGGAGCGGTTATCTTACCGTCCTCTATCAGATAGGCCTCGCTAGCCGAAAACACAAACTTGCCTGACACAATATCTACCTGGCCACCGGAGAAGTTGACAGCATACAGTCCCTTGGCAGTTGAGGCGATAATCTCTCCAGGGTCGTGCACGCCATTGGGCATGAAAGTGTTTGTCATGCGCGGCATTGGGTGATGAGCATAGCTCTGGCGTCGCCCGTTGCCTGTCGGTTTAACACCCATTAAGCGTGCATTCTGCCGATCTTGCATATAGCCTACGAGGATCCCATCCTCGATCAACAAGTTTTGCCTTGATGGCGTCCCTTCATCGTCGACGTTGATTGAACCCCTGCGGTCGGGAATTGTCCCGTCGTCCACCACTGTGACACCCGGCGCAGCAACGCGTTCCCCGACCATGTCGCTGAAGGTTGAAGTTTTCTTGCGGTTGAAGTCACCTTCGAGGCCGTGCCCGACCGCTTCATGGAGCATGACGCCGGGCCAGCCGGGACCGAGAACGACTTCCATCTCACCCGCTGGCGCCGGGATTGCCTCAAGATTGACCAACGCAATTCTAAGCGCCTCGTCGACTTGGCCCCGCCAGTTATTGGTATCGATGTAGCGATCATATGCAAGTCGGCCACCCACGCCGGTGCCCCCCGACTCCATTCGGTCACCCTCGCCGACGACGACGGCAACGTTGAGCCGGACCAAGGGGCGAATATCGGATACGCGATCACTGTTGTTGCGCATTATTTGAACCGCTTGCCAGGACGCGGACAACGACGCGGAGACTTGCCGGACCCTAGAATCTCTGGCGCGGGCGTAGGCATCGATGTCCTGCAGCAACTTGACCTTGGTTTCAAAGTCATGGCCGGAGATCGGATTGTCCTCAGTGTAGAGTGCAGCGTTGGTGTGCACTGGACCCTTATCAGCGATGCCCTCATGACCGGCATGCACCGCCCGTACAGTATCTGCTGCCCGGCGAATTGCGTCCTCGGAAAGTTCGGCGGAATGTGCGTATCCCCGCGCTTCTCCAGCGATTGCACGGAGTCCAAAGCCCTGTGTGACGTCAAAGGACGCTGCCTTCAGCCGTCCATCATCGAACGATAAACTCTCGGCCTGGCGATATTCCAAGAAGAGCTCACCATCGTCAGCGCCATTCAGTGCGTCGCCGACGATTCGTTCGGTTCGCCCGCGGTCAAGATCGGCGCGTTGGAAGAAGAGATCGTCGGTGCTGGTATTGTCGGTCATCTGGGAGATCCTCAGGGATGGGTCCTTGCGCGGGTTATTAAGGAATTCGACATCATATGGGGTCAACGCCGTGGAAGTCAGCAACGGTTTGTCATAGACTATGATGACATGGTCGCAAGTAGGGGCTGGCGCGACTTTCTGACGCGCAAGTCCGGCTTGTGAGTAAAGCGGCCAAAGAGGTAGGGTCTCCTCCCGATCCGGGGGGCTAAGCGTTTGCGTGTGCCCGGTGGTTCCGATCGTTGGTCGGCTCCGTGCGGGACGGGACTTTGAGAGCGGTCGAATGAAACAATTCCGGCATTTGATAGAAACCTGTGGAAAACGGACCAGTTGTGCCCTGGCCGTTTTTCTCGCGACGGCATCCGGTGCAATAGCGAGCCAGCCGCAACCTTGGCAAACATATACTCAGGCGCCGTCCACGGTGGTCGCGGATCAGGTAATGTTGTTCCATGATTATCTTAACGTGTTGATTTTTGTGATCTCGGCGTTCGTGCTGGGGTTGCTAGTTTATGTCTGCATCCGTTTTAAGGCCTCCAACAATCCCAATCCGTCCAAGACTACGCACAATACTTTGATCGAGGTTTTGTGGACAGCTGTGCCGGTGATCATTCTGGTTATAGTGGCGATCCCGTCGTTCAAGATCCTCTACTATAGCGACCGGTCAGTCGATCCCGAGATGACTATCAAGGCGACAGCTAGTCAGTGGTTCTGGACTTATGACTACACAGATGAAAACCTTACTTTCGACAGCACCATGGTTGAGAAGGAAGATATCGACAAGACGACCCAGACCTATTTGCTGTCGGTCGACAACCCTCTAGTGGTGCCGATTGGCAAGCGTATACAGGTGCTTGTGGCCAGCAACGACGTGATGCACGCCTTCTTTGTTCCATCGGCCGTTATCAATATCTACGGGATCGCGGGACGTATTAATGAGGCCTGGATGGAGTTTACCAAGGAAGGAACATATTACGGTCAATGTAACCAGATCTGCGGCATGAATCATTCTTCCATGCCGATCGAGGTTAAGGCGGTATCGCAGGATGCCTATGACGCGTGGCTTAAGGAAGCCAAGGTGAAATTCGCTGCCGCACGGGCACCCATCCGGGTTGCCAGTGGCACGATCAACGAATAGCTAGCGGGGAACATATCATGAGCGCGGCCCACGCCCACGATCAAGATCACGGATACGCACACGGCGCTCCCAAGGGGTTTTTGCGTTGGTTATACTCAACCAACCATAAAGACATCGGGACGATGTATCTGATCTTCGCCGTCATCGCGGGGCTGATTGGCGGCGGGATCTCCATGTACATGCGCATGGAATTGCAGGATCCCGGCGTGCAGTACATGGAGAACGGCCATACCTGGAACGTCTATGTTACGGCACATGGTTTGATCATGGTGTTCTTCGTCGTCATGCCGGCGTTGATCGGTGGGTTCGGGAACTGGTTCGTTCCATTGATGATCGGCGCGCCCGACATGGCATTTCCGCGGATGAACAACATTAGCTTCTGGCTGCTTATTCCAGCCTTCTTGCTGCTTTTCCTGTCTATGTTCGCCGATGGTGGCGCTGGTGTCGGCTGGACCATATACCCGCCGATGTCGGGTAAGGAAGGCACGCCTGGACCATCCATGGATATGGCGATCCTGTCGTTGCATCTGGCGGGCGCGTCGTCGATCCTCGGTGCCGCCAATTTTATCACCACAATTTTCAACATGCGCGCGCCTGGCATGACGCTGCATAAAATGCCCTTGTTTGTTTGGTCCATTTTGGTTACCGCGTTCCTGCTGCTGCTCTCGCTGCCGGTTCTAGCGGGTGCGATCACGATGTTGCTGACCGATCGAAATTTTGGGACGACCTTCTTCGATCCAGCCGGCGGCGGTGATCCAATTCTGTTCCTTCATCTGTTCTGGTTTTTCGGGCATCCTGAGGTATATATCATGATCTTGCCGGCCTTCGGCATCGTGAGCCAAGTCATCTCGACCTTCTCCCGGAAGCCGATCTTCGGCTATCTCGGCATGGCCTATGCCATGGTAGCGATCGGCGTCGTTGGGTTCATTGTCTGGGCCCACCACATGTACACGGTGGGCCTCGACGTTGACACTAAGGCCTATTTCACCGCTGCGACCATGGTAATCGCTGTGCCGACAGGGGTGAAAATTTTCTCCTGGATTGCAACTATGTGGGGTGGGTCTATCAAGTTTGACCCACCAATGATCTGGGCCATTGGCTTCATATTCTTGTTCACCGTGGGCGGTGTGACGGGCGTGGTGCTCGCCAACGCAGGCGTCGATCTACTTCTGCACAACACCTATTACGTCATCGCACATTTCCACTACGTTCTATCGCTCGGAGCGGTGTTCGGAATCTTCTGCGGCTTCTACTATTGGTTCCACAAAATGACTGGCTACACATACAGTCAGGGTTTAGCGCAGGTTCACTTCTGGCTCACTTTCATAGGGGTGAATCTGACCTTCTTTCCTATGCACTTTCTAGGGTTGGCGGGTATGCCGCGTCGCTATATCGATTACCCCGAAGCCTTGCACGGGTGGAACATGGTCGCTTCGTATGGGGCCTATATCGCAGGCATTGGGACTTTGGTGTTCGTCTGGATGGTTCTGGACGCATTCATGAAGAAGCGGTCGGCCGAGGATAATCCGTGGGGTGACGGAGCGACGACCCTAGAATGGACCCTGTCGTCCCCGCCGCCTTTCCATACCTACGAGGACTTGCCCCGGATCAAATGATTCAGGGCCGCGTCCGAACGGGGAGGTAAAGTGTGGCCGGCACGTCGACGTCAATAAACTCGCGCGAGGTGGTGCGCACCGCCGACTCGGTTTCGGAGGTACTGGGTGATTTTGCTGCATTACTGAAGCCGCGTGTCATGTCTTTGGTAATTTTCACGGGATTCGTGGGTCTATACCTTGCGCCCGGCACAGTGCATCCAGTGCTTCAGGCGGTAGCGATCCTCTGTATCGCGGTCGGCGCGGGCGCGTCCGGTGCGATCAATATGTGGTATGACCGTGACATCGACGCGATCATGTCGCGCACGAAGAGCCGACCTATACCATCAGGGCGGGTGGGTGCAGACGAAGCGTTGACGTTCGGTGTCGTTCTGGCTTGTGGGTCGATTATGGTCATGGGGCTGGCAGTGAACTGGCTCGCGGCGTCGCTGCTCGCATTCACAATCGCCTTCTACGTCTTCGTCTACACCATGTGGTTGAAGCGTCGAACTCCACAAAATATAGTGATTGGCGGCGTTGCTGGCGCGCTTCCCCCGTTGATCGGATGGGCCGCCGTCTCGGGCTCCGTGCCGCTCGACCCAATTGTGCTGTTTGCAATAATATTTATATGGACACCGCCTCACTTCTGGGCGTTGTCCCTATATCGCAGCGGTGAGTATCAAGCGGCGGCGGTACCAATGCTGCCCGTAGTTGCAGGCCGCCGGGAGACCCAGAACCAGATACTCATCTACAGTCTGATCCTGGCACCGGTCGGTGTAATGCCCAGCTTAATCGGCACTGTAGGTTGGGGATATGGTGCAATCGCGACCATACTCGGCCTTGCCTTCGTGGGTGGTGCGTTTCGGGTTTGGCACCAAGCTTCGGACCGACGATGCAAACAGCTGTTCAGGTTTTCAATACTGTATCTGTTCCTGATTTTTTTGGCGCTAATCGCCGACCGCGCCGCGGGCCTGCCCGCTGTGCTATGACTTGGGTCATGAGCATCATGTCCGAAAATGATCAAGGATTGGACTTTCCCCGGGAGGACCGTCGCGGGAGTGGTCAGGATCTGAGGCGACGCAAGCGGGGACGCAATCTTGCGGTCCTGTTCGCCATTATAGCGTTCTGCGTTTTGTTTTATGTTATTACCATCGTGAGGATGGTCTGACATGCCGCCGCCCATGCACGCTGCCCGTGTGATTCGGGGGCATGCAAATGTGCGGGTGTTCTGCGCCCTTGCGATCCTAGTTGCCAGTATGGGTGGTCTCGCTTATGCGTCGGTTCCGCTCTACGAGCTTTTCTGTCAGGTTACGGGTTATGGTGGAACAACGCGCGTAGCCGCGTCGCCGTCGGGCGCCGCAGTTGATCACACTGTGACCGTGCGGTTCGATGCCAGCGTCAATGGGGAGTTAGGCTGGTCCTTTTCGCCTGTCCAGCGCGCGGTCACCGTTCGAGCGGGCGAGAACGTGTTGGCCTTCTATAAGGCAGAGAATACCGGCGATGAGACGGTGGTTGGCACAGCGACTTTCAACGTGTCTCCCGACAAGGCAGGCATTTATTTCAACAAGGTTGAGTGCTTCTGCTTCACCGAACAGGTCCTGCGTCCCGGAGAGCGTGTTAACATGCCCGTCAGCTTCTTTATCGACCCTGAGATGGCAAAGGATAGAAATCTGCAAGACGTGACGACCATCACGCTTTCTTATACGTTCTTCCGCGCTACCGACCAGGGCCGAGCCACAGCGGTGGAACAAGCGCGCGCCTCTAGCGTGGGCGATACGAACACGATGGACCAAATGACGAATTGAGGTATTGTTGGGTGGCCCAAGCGGCCTTCGGAGGGAAGAGGAAGCAATGAGCGGCGGACACAGTCACTCCTATCATCTTGTGGAGCCTAGCCCCTGGCCGGCGGTTGGTGCGGCGGCTGCCTTCATTACTGCCGTTGGCGCGATCATGTTTATGCATGAGATCCCCTACGGCGCTCCGATTATGGGGATAGGCTTCCTGCTTATCCTATTTACAATGTATATGTGGTGGCGGGACGTCATTCTAGAGGCAGAGTATCAGGGTCATCATACCCCGATCGTTCAGCTCGGTATGCGTTACGGTATGATCCTGTTTATAGCGTCGGAGGTGATGTTCTTCGTCGCCTTCTTCTGGGCTTTCTTCGATTCTTCTCTGTATCCCGACACCGGGTTATGGCCGCCTGCCGACGTTGAACCTTTTGAAGCGTTCGACATACCATTCGTCAACACGATGGTCCTGCTTCTGTCGGGTTGCACGGTGACCTGGGCGCACCACGCCCTGATCAATGACAACCGTCGTGATTTGGTCAATGGCCTTGCCATCACAATTTTGCTCGGTGCCGCATTCACCGCCTTGCAGGCATACGAATATGTTCATGCCGCCTTCGGTTTCACAGATGGAATATATTCCTCGACCTTCTATATGGCGACGGGGTTCCATGGTTTCCACGTCATCGTGGGAACTTGTTTTTTGATTGTATGCTGGTTTCGTGCGCGGGCTGGCCACTTTAAGCCGGATCATCACTTTGGATTTGAGGCTGCGGCTTGGTATTGGCACTTTGTCGATGTCGTTTGGCTTTTCTTGTTCATCTGCATCTACTGGTGGGGCGGACCATAGAATTTCCCTAAATCAGCGGGTATGGTTCGTAATGAGTTGGATCGCGAAACACTTCTTACTTTCAGCAAATTTTGCGTGTCGTTTTCCCCACTATTACCCGGGAATGCTACTCGGGGGCTAACTGACTAATCGAGGGGTCGAAACCACTGGGGTAATATCGGCCGTTTTGTAGGTTATGTCCTCGAACCCACTGCCACCCCCGTGATAATCCAGGTCTAAGCGGATTTTAGTCCGCATTTTTAAGGTCTAGTGGTAGTTTTTCAGTTCGCCGTTTTGAATGGCCGTTTAACCCTATTGCGACCGCAATAGGGTTAAACGGCCGCGTTAAAATGGATTATCGCCTACCCCACATCCTGCGAACGGAGGCGGGATTAGAAAGGGTTGTCAATATGCCGACACGGCGCAGGTTCCAGCCGACGCTCTGGCCAACGATTATTACTGTACCCGCCCTGATAGTGCTGGTGGCGCTGGGTACCTTGCAGGTGGACCGGCTGCAATGGAAAAGTGCGCTGATCGAGAACTTTGAAACCATGGTTTCTCAGCCCTTAGTTCCCCCGCCGCAGTCGGTCAGTGACTGGAAAACGTGGCGATTTCGCAGGGTTTCGATGACTGGGGTGTATCAACACCAAAAGGAAATTTTGCTCACCGGCAAAACCTTCGAGGGCACAGCCGGGTTCCATGTAATTACTCCATTCTTGGTCCGCGATGGTCGGATCATCTTGGTTAACCGCGGTTGGGTCCCAGATAAACTTAGCGAGCGCGAGCGGCGTCCGGAAACCCTGATTCAGGGTCTCGTTAAGGTCGAGGGGATCCTTCGTCAGGACAAGCGGCGCGGTTACTTTGTGCCGGATAATGAACCGAATAACGAGGTTTGGTTATACGTTGACACTGATGAGATGTCACGACACCGCGAAATCGTTCCGGTCGCCAGCTATTACGTCGACGCGATCCGCCGACCAGGCCCTTACGCGCTACCAATTGGGGCAACGACGGAAGTTACGGTGCGTAACGAGCATCTGCAATACGCCATAACTTGGTATCTACTTGCCGCCACCCTGGCCGTTATTTACTTCATCTATCACTATCGTCGACCGGACGAGGAATGAGTGCCAATAAAACCTCGGCATATGCAGGATTGACTGATCGCTTCCACCGCATCGCAGCAATCAGCGATGCGATCTCAATGCTGTCCTGGGACCGCCAAACTATGATGCCAGTGGGTGCGGCTGAGGCACGTGCCGAACAAATCGCGACGTTGTCGGTTTTGAAGCACGAGATGATGACCGGGCCGGAGATAGCAGATCTTATAGCAGCGGCAGGTGAGCAAGATCTGGCGGATTGGTCATTGGCTAATCTTCGCGAAATTGATCGTCGTTATCGTCACGCTTCCGCGTTGTCGACGGACTTGGTGGACGCCTTATCTCGAGCTTGTGCGGTCTGCGAGACGGCTTGGCTGTCGGCTCGGCCGGCGAACGACTTTGATGCAGTTGTAAAACCGTTCGAATTGGTCTTGGATCTTACCCGTCAGTCGGCCGATGCCAAAGCCCAGGCACTGAACAAGACACCGTACGACGCGCTACTTGACCAATTCGAACCGGATGGTGAGACAAAGCGTGTCGACGAACTGTTCGACCAATTAGAGCCTGCTTTGAAAGCCTTATTGCCTCGGATTTTAGACCAACAAGCGATGGCGTCACGGAAGCGAGAGGCCATTTCCATTCCTGAGGACCGTCAGCGGGCCTTGGGCCTTGCGGTGATGGAGGCACTCGGGTTCGAGTTTGACCACGGACGCCTCGACACTAGCGCGCACCCATTCTCCGGTGGCGTGCCCGATGATATCCGGATCACTACGCGCTATGTGGAGGCCGATTGGGAATTCAGCCTAATGGGGGTTATTCACGAGACCGGCCATGCGCTTTACGAAGGTGGGCTCCCAAAAGAATGGAGGGGTCAGCCGGTCGGTGACGCCCGTGGCATGACAATTCACGAAAGCCAGTCGCTTCTGATGGAAATGCAGGTCAGCCGATCACGGCCGTTCTTCGAGTTCACAGCGCCGTTAATTCGTAGGACTTTCGGCGTCGATGGTCCAGAGTGGCAGCCCGATTCGTTGTTTTATTCGGCGACCCGTGTCGAACCTTGTCTGATCCGCATCGAGTCCGACGAGGTGACATACCCGCTGCACGTGATCCTCCGCTACCGTCTCGAGCAGGCTATGCTCGCCGGAAACTTGAAGCCTGCGGAACTCCCCGGTGCTTGGAACGACGCTATGGAGTTTAGCCTGGGCATCGTTCCACAGGACGACAAGATGGGCTGCATGCAGGATATTCACTGGTATAGTGGCAGCATCGGCTATTTCCCGACCTATACGTTGGGGGCTCTGTGTGCTGCCCAATTGTTCCGGGCCGTTCGTGCCGCCATTCCCGATATCGACGAACGGATTGCTAGTGGCCAATTCTGCGAGCTGCTCAATTGGCTGCGAACGCACGTCCATTCTTTGGGAAGCTATCACGACACCGAGTCGCTAATGGAAAATGCAACAGGTTCGGCGCCCTCCGTGGTCGCTTTTCTCGACCACCTCGAGAACCGTTACCTGTAAAAGGCGTAACATCCGGACGCCAATCCACCCGGCCGGCGCGCGCCGGTATACCCGCCGTGAAGCAAAGTCGTGAACCTATCCGGAAATTGTTGAACTGACCATGGTGGAGCAGACCGTTGAGGCCTGACTGAACTCCCACACGGCGACGTTGAACGGTTGATATGCTGTGAATAACGGATCCATTGCTCGAAAATCGGACGTGCTGATCGGGTCGCTCCAGCGCATCGACCGGGCCGAGGTGACGGTGGGCTTGCTCATGCACGAGTTGCTGATGGACCGGTTTGCTGGTCGCCCTGTCGACCGTAATGGGTTAATCCACAGCTCCCTTGCGTTTCTGGATATGGGCGATCAGCAGATCGGCTACCTCGGTGGCAGTGTTACCGCGCTTCCGGTCTTCGATGATCTCGGCCCCGAGCGGGGAGCCGGTGACCGTTTCGTAGATACGGGCTGCGCCGAGGAATAATTCCCCGGGCAATCCGCTGTCCACGTGCGTCTTTGAGATCTCTTTCATCTCGCCGATCCAACGGTGGGCCTTCGGGCACATACTTGGCAGGCCGCCTTCCAAGTGATTAAGAATGTCCTTCTGACTGAATCTTAGCTCTGACATCAGGGCCTCATCGACTCCTTCTAGACGCGCAGTCACCATTGAGTGGATCCCAATTGCGGTCAGTCCCTTGGTGAGCGCTGCGTAACACATCTTGATAGCTGAGGCCGATCCGATCCGATCGTCCAGCACTCGAAAGTCCAAGCCGGCCTCGTTCAAAACTGTAAGTTCCCACGCGCGTGGGCCTGAGACATACAGTCGAGGTTGGTATCCGGTTTTCAGATTGGGTGGTGCTCCTATGATCCCACCGTCGACAAAACCGAACCCCTCCTTTTCGGCCACCTCGGCAGCAGCTCGACCAGTCGCCGGTGCGACGGCGTTCAGATCAACTATGATCGGCCGGCCAGCTTGAACAGATCCAAGTGATGTTAAGGCCTTCACGAAGCTTAATGCCATGTCCGGCCGCATAATCGAAAGGATCACGTCGGCCTCTCCGAGCAGATTGGAAAGCCCACCAATATCCATGATTTTGGCCTTGGAAGCGAGGTCTCGGGTCCGGTCGGATCGCCCTTCTAGTGATGAGATGGTTTCGAACCCGGCTTCGACTAGAACACGTCCGACCCCGTGTCCCATGTCCCCGGGCGATTGAATGGCGACAGTCTTGATTGACATGTTGAACTCCGACTTATGAATTTTCCTATTCTTGCAAGAACGTGGGTGCGTCGCTAGAGTGCCGCCGATTTTGACCTCCTCGAATGCGTCGGAAGCGCCCTTCCACCTTATTAAATATTTAGGTGGTTTCCGGCCGTCGTTACTGGCGGGAGATTTTCTTGCGCTACATCAGCACACGCGGTAAGGCGCCAGACTTAGGATTCGATGATGTCCTATTAGGTGGACTGGCTCGGGATGGGGGGCTTTACGTGCCCGCGACCTGGCCCCGTTTCACAGATGACGAAATGCGGGCAATGGTAGGACTTTCATACCACGGACTCGCTACCAGGATCATGCAACGGTTCACCAACGAAGCCCTGGGCTTAGATGAGCTCACCTCTATCGTGGCCCAAACCTATGCCAAATTCGGGCACCCCGCCGTCGCCCCACTGAAACAGCTTGAGGGGGGCATTTGGCTCATGGAGCTGTTTCATGGACCCACGTTGGCATTTAAAGATTATGCCATGCAGATCCTGGGACGTCTTTTCGATCAGGTTCTGAAGACGCGGGGCCAACGAGCGACAATTGTAGGCGCTACTTCCGGCGACACTGGTTCGGCGGCGATAGAAGCTTGCCGTGGACGCGAAGCAATAGACATTTTTATTCTGTTTCCCAAGGGGCGGGTCTCACCTGTCCAGCAGCGTCAGATGACTACCGTCGATGCTGGGAATGTGCACGCCATCGCGCTAGATGGAACTTTTGACGATTGCCAGGACATGGTTAAGGCCCTGTTCAACGACCTGGCTTTCCGAGACCGTCACCAGCTCTCGGCAGTCAACTCCATCAACTGGGCGCGCCTCTTGCCTCAAATAGTCTACTACTTCTGGGCCGGTCTAGCATTGGGCGCTCCGGACCGCCAAGTCGCTTTTACCGTGCCTTCAGGAAATTTTGGCAATGTCTTTTCTGCTTATGCGGCCGAGGCGCTTGGGTTGCCCATTGCGAAGCTGGTGGTCGCTACCAACGAGAATGATATACTAGCCCGGTTTTTCAATACCGGCAGGATGGAAATTCGGGATGTCAAGCCGACCTTGAGCCCGTCAATGGACATCCAGGTTTCTAGTAACTTCGAGCGCCTGCTGTTCGATCTACATGATCGAGACGGTGAGGCAACAGCCCGAGTTTTGAAGAATTTTCGCCAGAGTGGAAACTTCACATTATTCGAAGACAAGATGGACCGGACCGCAAAGATCTTCGAGGCGACGGAGGTGGATGACCTGGCTACTGTCAAACGGATCGCAGCCGAATATGAGGCCAGCGGAGAGATTTTGGATCCACACAGCGCTGTCGGTGTTGAGGCTTCGGTGCGTGCACGGTTATCGGGTCGATTGGGTGACGACGTGCCATTGGTATCAATCGCCACCGCACATCCCGCCAAATTTCCAGATGCGGTGGAGCGGGCGACCGGGGTTCGTCCGGCGTTACCGCCGCGGTTGGCCGATCTGATGCGGCGTAAAGAGCGCATGAGCGTGTTGGCAAACGACTATGCGACCGTCGCGCGCTTTATTTCGGAGCGTACTTGCACGAATGAGGATGCGGCATGAGTGGCACTGACCCCGTCGCAGGCACCAATCTTAGCTTCACCCGCCTGGATAACGGTATACAGGTGGTCTCCGATCCAATAACTTCGGTTGAGAGCGTTTCTCTCGGCGCTTGGTTCAGGGTCGGCACGCGTAACGAGGCCTTCGAGGTGAACGGTGTCGCTCACTTCTTGGAACACATGGCCTTCAAGGGCACTCACCGGCGCGGCCCTGCGGACATCGCAGAGGAAATTGAGGCTGTGGGCGGCCACCTGAACGCCTATACCTCTCGAGAGCAAACTGCCTACTTCGCCAAGGTTCTCAAGGGGGATGTGGGGCTTGCGGTCGATCTGCTCGGCGACATCCTACAGAATTCTACCTTCGAGGAGGAGGAGCTTGCCCGTGAGCGCGCCGTCATCTTGCAAGAGATTGGCCAGGCGGCCGATACGCCTGACGACATCATCTTCGATTTCTTCCAGCAGACAGCATACCCCAGTCAGGCATTAGGACGCCCGGTTCTAGGCCGCGCCGACGTGGTACGCAACATGCCGAGAGAGGTTATTGCCGATTTCATAGGCCGGAATTACGGAGGTGAACAAATGGTTTTTGCGGCGGCCGGAAATGTCGATCACGACGCGCTGGTTGCCGAGGTCACTGCGGCGTTTGGCTCACTTGGTGGCTGCAATCCGGAGAGGGTCCAAGAGGCATGGTATGCAGGGGGTGAGTATCGCGAGGAAAGGGATCTTGAACAGGTTCATTTGGTTCTAGGCTTCTCTGGTGTTGATTTTCATGACCCGGATTTTTATTCCCAGCAGGTGCTTTCTATGATTCTGGGTGGTGGAATGTCCTCTCGACTATTTCAGGAAGTCCGGGAGCGCCGGGGTCTGGTTTACTCCGTCTATTCATTTACCTCCGCCTATCAGGACGAGGGGTTGCTTGGGATCTATGCCGGGACCGGAAAGGCCGAAGTGGCCGAGCTGGTTCCAGTCGTCGCGAACGAGCTCCAGAAACTTACCTACGAGGATCTGGAGGCCGAAGTGATACGGGCGCGCATACAGCTCAAGTCTGGGCTCTTAATGAGCCGCGAGACCACGTCAAACCGATGCGAGCAAATTGCCCAACATCTGTCGGTCTATGATCGGGTGAAATCGGTCTCAGAGATTGTCAACAACGTCGATGCGGTAGACGCCGACGCGGTGCGTCGCGTGGCAGAGCGATTGCTTGCTGAGACGCCGACGTTGGCGGCGATCGGCCCACTTTCTAAGCTTGAGCCCTATGAAACGCTATGCGGTCGCTTTAAGTGAACCTAAAACAAAAGTGTTTTCAGGCTCTCAAGGTGCTTGCGCGTCTATCACAGGCTTCTGCAATATGTGGGTCAATGAACATATTCGGTGAGGATACGTGGTCCTGACGCTGTTTCCTTCGGTTAAGGCCGAACCGAAAATCATATTGCCACGGCTGTATCTCCGGCCGCCGGTACGGGCGGATTGGTCTGAATGGGCGGAGCTGCGAGGGGAAAGCCGCGAGTTTCTTATTCCGTGGGAGCCTATCTGGCCCGATAATGCGTTGGCGCGATCTGCCTTTCGTAGGCGCCTCGCACGTTACGCTGAGGACTGGAGCCGGGACAGGGGCTATTCATTCTTTATCTTTCGGCGCTCCGACGACAGACTAGTTGGGGGGATCTCGATTGCCAATGTCCGTCGTGGTGTTGCTCAGATGTGTTCCTTTGGCTATTGGGTCGGGCGTCGGTATGCACGCCAGGGCTACATGACAGAGGCTGTTTATGGCGCCTGCTCGTTTGCTTTTGATCAACTCGCTCTGCATCGGGTCGAGGCAGCTTGCCTGCCGGTCAACGAGCCGAGTAAAGGTGTGTTGCGCAATGCCGGCTTTCGTTACGAGGGGCTTGCTAAGCGATATCTAAAGATCAATGGTAAATGGCAAGATCACATGCTGTTCGCTTTGCTGCGCGAGGACTTCTATCCGACCGTTGATCGCTGACGGAGGAAATCTGGTTTCCGTTCTTTGTGGTGAATCAGATAGCTTGTGAGGATCCAGAACAATGGGATCGATGTTTCTTGGCTGATTTGCACTCCAATAAAATCCTGATACAAGCTCCCGACGGACCTCAGCTTGTTGTCGCCTTGCGGTTCAGCAAACGCGCCAAGCGAATGTCCCTGCAAATAGAGACCGCTGGAAATAATGCTGTGCTCGTAGTGCCTGATGAGGTTCCTGTCGGCGAGGCAGAACGTTTCGCATGCCATCATGCCGGCTGGTTGGCCCGCAATCTGGCATGTCGACCGGGCCCCGTGGCTTTCGAACCTGGTGCTGAGACTCCAATTCTTGGTGTTCCTCACCGGATCCAACACTGTCCAGAAGGACGCGGTGGTGTCTGGGTGGATTCGAAGAATAATTCAGATGTCATTTCCGTAAGCGGCGCGCCGAATCATCTAGCGCGGCGGGTGACAGATTGGCTCCGACGTCGCGCTCGTGACGAGATCACACCACGTGCTCGGACCCATGCTCATCGTCTCAATCGTGCGGCCGCTAGAATTTCGATTCGCGACACCACAAGCCGTTGGGGTAGTTGTTCCTCGCGCGGCATTTTGTCATTCTCATGGCGACTAGTTCTCGCGCCGGAACGCGTGCTCAATTACGTCTGCGCCCATGAGGCTGCACATTTGGTCGAAATGAATCATTCTCCCGTTTTTTGGCGGTTGGTCGAGGAACTGGTGGGAGATTGGCAGGAGCCCAGAACCTGGCTTCGCCTTAATGGTGCGAAACTCCACCGCTACGGTTAGTCTGCACCCTGTGTGCTTATGGACGCCGGGCGTTTAGTGGCGACCTTCATGAAGGAGGTCCAAATCTGGGCGGGCAATCCGCCACCGGTTACCTTCTTCATTGGTCCTGAATCGTCTCGACCGACCCAGACGCCGGCGACCAGGCCACCGGCATAACCGATGAACCAGGCGTCACGGTGCCGTTGGCTGGTTCCGGTCTTACCGGCGGCGACTGTGGAGGGTGATCCGAACGCCGCATTTTGTCCAGTTCCGGAGGTGATAACTTCGGCTAGCATACTGTCCAGTGCAGCCACAGCAACTTCGTTGGCGATAGCGGGAAGGTTTGTGGACCGATGGCGATAGGTGGGCAGTTGTCCTGGTATGCCGATGGCGAGGACGCCATGAGGTTCGACCGAGAATCCGCCATTGGCGAACGCGGCATAAGCAGATGTCAGCTCCAGCAGCGTTACCTCGCCCGCGCCGAGCGCCAGGCTAGGCTCGTTCCTGAGATCCGAGGTGAAGCCGAGCCGGCGGGCAAGCTGAATTGTCACCCTGCGTCCGACTTCTTCCGACAGCCTGACGGTGGCGGCGTTCAGTGAGTTTGAGAATGCCTCTCGCAGCGTGACTGGGCCCCGATACCGGCCGTCAAAGTTGCGGGGTG
>PBMU01000028.1 GCA_002722775.1 Rhodospirillaceae bacterium | reverse complement strand
TCCGGATCAGGTTGGTTGGGTAATCACGGCATTCGTCGTAGCCACTGCGGTTGGCACAATTTTGACTAATGTAATGAGCCAACATTTCGGGCGTCGTCGGGTGTTCATGGGCTCGATACTTGGTTTCACTGTCACCTCCCTTTTATGCGCTACCGCACAAAGCCTGGGTGAATTGGTACTGTTCAGAATCCTTCAAGGGTTCGTCTCGGCCCCATTGCTACCTATTTCACAGGCGATCATGCTCGACACTTATCCGCGCGAGAAACACGGCTTTGCTATGAGCATCTGGTCGATGGGGATGATAATGGGGCCGGTCGCCGGGCCTACGGTCGGCGCAATGCTGACCGAGTTCTACAATTGGCGCTACGTTTTTTATATGAATATTCCATTTGGAATCATTGCCTTCGCTACTATTCTGATCACCTTGCCATCGGCTGAGCAGCTGCAACGGAAACTCGACTGGATTGGGATTGCATCGCTGATTACAGCCGTTATTTGCTTACAGTTGGTGCTTGATCGGGGGGAGAGGCTTGGATGGTTCGAATCGTCCGAGATTTTGTTTAATGCGTGCCTTTCGGCGATAGCGTTTTATGTGTTTGTGGCACACTGTTTGACTACAGATCATCCCTATCTCAGCCTTGGGATGTTTAAAGACTGGAATTATGTGATCGGATTATTTCTGATCTTCGTGTTTGGCATTGCGGTATTTTCCAGTCTCTTCATCCTGCCTCTTTTTCTACAGAATATCCAAGGACACCCCGTATTATCTGCCGGCTGGGTCGTGTCAGCACGCGGGCTCGGGACGATGGTGGCGATGATGTCGGCGGGGTATTTGGCTGACCGGGTGTCGGGCAAATACCTGATACTCTTCGGCCTGCTTTTCGTTGGCGTTAGCAATATTTGGATGACCGAGTGGAGCGCCGGGGTCAGCACTTCGGAAATCGTATGGATTACCGTCATTAACGGCTATGGCATGGGTATGATGTGGGTGTCTCTTACGACGGTGACGTTCTCAACCCTCCCAGTCCAATACAGGGTCGAGGGGGCGGCGCTATTTTCTCTTACGCGTGCGATTGGTGCCAGCATGGGGACATCCATCGTGGTCTCAATCTTGGTTCGTTCGAGCCAGACTAACTACATTGAGATGCGCGAACGTTTCAGTGAATTCGATGGTTCGCTGCGCTTCAATGGCAGCGCCACGATTTGGAATTTGGAGTCTATTTCTGGCCTGCATGCCATTCAGCGGATGGTGCTCGACGAGGCGCAGATGGTTGCTTTCCTCAATGACTTCGTCTTTCTGGTCTTCGTTGCCTTCCTTGCAATGCCGGTGTGCTTTCTTTTGCGGGGTTCGGAAAGAGGGGCTGGTTAAAGCATGCTTTTGCTTCCGACGTGCTGAAGGTTATGCTGTGGGATCAGCGTTTCGGAGGAAACCGATGGCTATCGCAAATCAACGCATCGTCTATTTAAATGGAGCATTTGTTCCTGAGAGTGAGGCGCTCGTGCCTATCAAGGATGCGGGCTTCAAGTTCGGCGACGCCGTGTTCGACACTACGCGCACTTTCGGTCACAAAATCTTCCGTTTGCAGGAGCACCTCGAGCGCTTCGAGCGCTCGTTGCGTTATCTTGATTTGAAACCAAAGTACTCCATTGGTGATTTCACACGTATCACTGAGGAGGTAGTCAAGCGAAACCTGCCGCTGATTGGTCCGGACGACGATTATTGGATCCCCCAGCGGGTGAGCCGCGGACTTTCGGCAGGTGACCGTGAGGCCTGGCCCGACTGGCCAGATACCACGGTGATCGTTGAATGCACTCCGCTGCCTTTGGCAGCACGTGCTAAGATGTATCGTGATGGGATCGAGGTGATTACACCTTCAGTCCGGCGAGTGGCCCCCGAGATGGCGAGCCCTCGAGCGAAGACGCACAACTATCTCAACTTGATTCTTGGTGATCTTGAGGTGGCGGCCCAGAACCCGGACGCGCTTTCCGTCCTTTTGGATCGCGATGGCAATTTGGCGGAAGGCAAGGGCAGTAACATTTTTCTAATCCACGACGGTCGTCTGCGTACGCCGCGTGAGAAGTTTGTTTTGCCGGGCGTCTCGAGGAAGGTAACCAAGGAGCTTGCTGGACAGTTGGGCTATGAGGTTGAGGATCGGGACATCGACTTATTCGATGCATATAGTGCCGACGAAGCTTTCATTACTTCGACCAGCTTTTGCATCTGTCCTGTCCAATCGATCAATGGACGGGCTCTAGGTTCCACTGATATACCTGGCCCGTTAACCAAGCGTTTGATCGACGCTTATGTGGACATGGTCGGCTTCGACTGGTACGCGCAGTACACCTCCCATTTAGCGTAACTCTGCGTTCTGTGTCGCCTTCGCCATGCCGCCTAATGCAGGTTCTTTAGCGCATGGCGGACAACCTTTGCCATGAGAGAGGGTAGTCCTACGGTTTCTAACGCTTTAAGGGAAAACCATTCGCCGTCGCAATCACCTGTCGTATCAACTATTGCGGCTCTTACGGTAAGTTCCAGATGAAAATGAGTAAACCCGTGGTTTACGACCCCGGGTAGAGGTCTCCAGTCAACTTCAAAGGGTGGCGATCCGGCAGTATCCGAGCTCGACCATCCTGTGGAAGGTACTTCCAGCATACCTCCGAGCATCCCGTGTTTAGGACGCCGTCGCAGCAGCACTTCGGCCTTTTTATTCATGCACCAGTATGCCGTGCCGAAACGTGTCGGTCTACGTTTCTTCGGGGCCTTACGCGGCAATTTCTCGGCTATTCCTCTGGCGCGAGCGGCGCAGGCCCGCTTCCACGGGCATATTATACAATTTGGTTTACGTGGGGTGCACACAGTGGCACCAAGATCCATCACCGCTTGAGCGTGGTCTCCGGGTCGGGAGGTCGGGGTGAGGGATTCGGCTAGCCCGCGCAATGTTGATTTTGCAGTGGGAAGAGGAACCTCGACAGCGAACAGCCTGGCCATCACACGCTCGAAATTTCCGTCCACTGGTGTTGCGTGCCTCTCGAACGCTATCGCAGAGATGGCAGCGGCTGTGTAAGTGCCAACGCCGGGAAGTGTGCGCAATGCCGCTTCTGTGTCAGGAAAGATTCCACCATGGTCGTTCGTGATGACGACGGCGCATTTGTGCAGATTGCGCGCGCGAGCATAATAGCCGAGGCCCGCCCACTCCCTGAGAACGTCTTGGAGCGAGGCGGAAGCTAGGTCGGCAATGGTGGGCCATAGCGTGAGGAAGCGGGTGAAATAGGGTCCCACTGATGCCACTGTTGTCTGTTGGAGCATGACTTCACTCAACCAAACGTGATAGGGGTCGGGTGGTTGCCCAGGTGCCGCGCGCCAGGGGAGCACGCGGCGATGGCGATCGTACCAGTGGAGCAGTTCAATGGGATTCGGGGTCTCTTGGTCCATCCTGCAAAGCCTATATAGCTGGTGGGAAAAGGGAAGCAGGGAGCGCCGAGAACTGATAGTTTATTCTATATACTTGGGCCGGTGCTGGGCAAATGAGCTGGGATCAAGACAATAAGGTCAGACGCGACGGCCGAAAACCTGGGCTCCATGCCGTCGGCGCTGTGGTTTCTAGAATTACTGATCCGGCGTTGCGTAAGCGCGGCTTCGTCGAATCGGCGGTAATCCACCGGTGGACGGCGATAGTCGGTAGCGAAGTGGCTGGCTGGTGCACGCCCGACCGTGTAGCCTTTCCGCGTGATAGGCAGATTGGCGCGACGCTCCACCTATTGGTGCATGGTGCACGCGGTTTGGAGTTGCAACACCTGGAGCCGGTGATTTTAGAACGAATCAACACGGTTTTTGGCTATGCGGCACTCAGTCGCATCGCTATTCGCCAGGGGCCGGTCCCGGAGCCTTCTAATGAGCCGCGCTCGTGGCCGAGAGTGCTTAACTCCGACGAGGAAGCGTGGGTCATTGATCAGGTCTCAGGGCTCCGTGATTTGCAACTCCGAGAAGCTTTAGAAGCCTTGGGGCGTGCTCTTCTTTCGCGGCGTTGAACGGATCGGGTTATTATCTCGTTATATAAATTGGATTGCGCGCCCCGGCCATAAAGTGGACACCTTTTCAAACCAGTATTGACTACAGCTTGCGGCGTATCTTCGCTGGCCCTATGGTACACAATATCTAGTGCATTGGAGTTCAAGGTGCGCCGAAGAACACTAAATTTTGCGATTGGAATGCTGCTCGTTGGGCCGACGGCGATGCTGTTGAAAGGTGGCGTGGTTCAGGCACAGCACGTCGTGGATGTTGGCAAGGCTATGGAGCGCCGAATGGTCGGCGATCCGGATGCGAAAATCAGCCTGGTCGAATACTTTTCACTTACTTGTTCGCATTGCGCGCACTTTCACATTGAAACTTACCCAAAGCTCAAGGACGCCTATATCGATACCGGTAAGGTGAAGATGGAGTTTCGCGACTTTCCACTCGATCAGTGGGCTCTCCGAGCCGCCGCAATGGCCCGTTGTGTGCCATCGAAACACTATAACGCGATGATTGATGTTCTGATGAGGCAGCAGTCTTCGTGGGCGGGATCGGATGACGTGCTCGAATCTTTGCTTCGGATCGCACAGCTCGCAGGTATGAAGCGCGACTTCGCTCGGGCTTGCATGACTAACGCAAAACTTTTAGACGCGATTATCGCCATGCGTCTCGAAGGTAACAAAAAATATGATGTCAGCTCGACGCCTTCGTTCTTGCTCAACGGTAAGAAGATCAACGCATTCGAGTTTGGCGATTTCGAGAAATTGCTCGCCAAGGCCGGCGTGTAGCTTATCACCGGTTGGGGGCTCTAATACGTGCAATTCAATGGATTAAGACTGAACGGATTCAAGTCATTCGTCGATGGTGCAGATCTAGAAATCGGCGAGGGGCTGACTGGCGTCGTTGGGCCAAACGGGTGTGGCAAGTCCAATCTCGTTGAGGCTTTGCGGTGGGTGATGGGTGAGACCTCTGCTAAGCGCATGCGGGGCGGTGAGATGGACGACGTGATTTTTGGCGGATCGGCGGCTAGGCCGGCGCGCAATGTCGCTGAGGTTCGCCTCTCGATAGACAATTCCGATCGCACTGCACCCTCGATGTTTAATGACACACCGGAGCTCGCCGTCACTAGGCGGATCGAACGCGGCAAGGGGTCCAACTACCGGGTCAACGGTCGCGATGTGCGGGGTAAAGATGTCCAGCTTCTTTTCGCCGATGCTGGCACTGGGGCGCGTTCGGCTGGCATTGTAAGCCAGGGACGCATTGGTGCGATCATTAATGCGAAGCCGTCCGAACGCCGGATCCTGTTGGAGGAGGCGGCTAATATCCGCGGCTTGCACACGCGGCGCCACGAGGCGGATCTGCGCCTTAGGGGTGCTGAAACTAACCTGGACCGCCTCGAGGACGTGTTGAAAGCGTTGCAGAGTCAGTTGAATGGTCTGCGTCACCAGGCGCGCCAGGCGACTCGCTACAGGAATTTGAGCCAGCAGATTCGTAAGGCTGAATCAATCTTGATGTACAACCGCTGGCAGGAAACGGAGGAGGAACGCAGCGCTGCTGCCAGCTCGGTACATGATGCCGAGGCCATGGTGGGGGCGGCAACTAGTCAGGCAGCGCAGCAATCCGCGCGTCAAGCTGATCAAGCGGCAAAAATGCCGGAATTGCGAGAAGCAGAAGGCCGGAAAGCGGCGGCAGTTCAACGGCTCACGCTAGCACGCGTGGAACTTGATAACGAACAGGACCGGATTGTGTCGGCCCGTGCCGAGGCCGAGGCTAGACTTCGTCAGATTGGCGACGATGTGGAGCGCGAAACAGCGCTTGCAATGGAGGCGCGAGATTCGATGGAGCTTCTAAAGTCGGAATGCGCGGAGATCGCATCTGCGCGCGAGGGCGAAGTGGATCGAGAGGCGGCGGCGGCGTCTCGACTTGCTGACGTGAACCGGCTGGCGGATGAGCTGGAGGCTAGGGTTTCGGGACTGACCGAGGTGATAGCGACTACGGAGGCTCGACGCGGTGCGCTAGAACGGCAGATCAGGTTGGCGGACGAGCGGGGGCTTCGTTTGAACCAGCAGCTCGAGAGACTTGACCAACAAAAGCAAGAGCTCAAAGACCAGACAGTTTCGGCAGAGATTCGGACAGCCTTCGAGACCGCTGTAATCGGCGCTGAGGAACGAATGGAATCGGCCCGGCGCGCTATCCAGGTTTCGGAAGAACAAAAGGCGGAACTCGCGGGTGAACTGGACATGGCGCGTGCGGAACTGACTTCGATCGAGGCCGAGATAGCCAGATTAGCGGCGGAAGCCACCGCTGTCCGCGAATTCTTAGCGACCCAGGAAACAGAAGGTTTTTCTCCAGTACTTGACCAATTGACGGTCGAAACTGGATACGAAACCGCACTTGGTGCAGCCCTGGGGGAGGATCTAACGGCGTCGCTTTCATCAATCGCCGGCGCGGCGCGGCAATGGACGGGGAACTCTAGTGACCAGATGAGGATGACACTTCCTGATGGCGTTGTTCCATTATCGGACTTGGTGGAAGCGCCCGATGAACTACAGTCTCGGCTCTCGCAGATCGGAGTAGCCGCGGACCCGGTTAAAGCCGCGCTCCTGCAATCGGCACTTGCCCAGGGCCAGAGACTGACCACTCGGGACGGCGGGCTTTGGCGTTGGGACGGCTTCACAATCTCGGTTAACGCGTTAAGTGCCGCGGTCGTCCATATGCGTCAACGCAACCGGCTCATGGAGATCGAACTGACCCTAGGGGAACAGGAAAAGGTCCGTGCCGTTGCAGCCAGCCACCTCCAATCCAAACTCACCGCATACAACCAAGCGTCCTCCGCTGAGGGAAGAGCGCGCGAGGAACAACGACAGTCTTCCGCCACACTTGATGTTGCGCGTCGGAAGCGTGGCGAACTGGAGGGTCGACTTGCTGAACTGGACACGAAACTCGCTGGAATAGAGGAGAGCCGGGTCCGGATAGAAATCGATATCGCTGAAGCAGGTGGTCAACGCCAGTTAGCGGAGGCAGAACTCTCAGAACTTGGCAGTGTGTCAGCTAAAAGGGAAGAGAACGACGAAAACCGGCAAGACCTCGCCAGGCGACGAGTGGAACTTGGAGAGGCACGTAGCGATTACGACGAGGTCGTGCGCGAGGCTCAAGTCCGGTGCGATAGACTGAGCCAAATTTCCTCGGAACAGGATATTTGGACGGAGCGAAATGATAGGGCGGGGACTAGGATCGAGAAACTTGAGGAGAGACGCACGGCAGAAAATGCTGAACTTCAGCGTTTGGTGACCAGGCCCTCTCAGATCGCCGCCCAACGCGGCGATCTAGATCGCGCGATAGAGGCAGCGGAGGTCGAACGCAAGATGGCGGCAGATGCACTAGCGGTGGCCGAAGTGGCGCTCGGCCAGACGGAGCTAGCTGCCCGGGAGGCCGAGCGCTCAGTCGCTCAGGCACGTGAGGGGCGCGTGCGGGCGGAAGCGGAGTTGAACCAGGTAATGCAGGTGCTTTCCGGACTGCGTGAACGCATCTCCGAGCGTTTGGATTGCACGCCGGATCAGGTTCTGGAGAACGCTGAAATTGGACAGGACGAAGAACTACCCAACATCGATACTACCGAGGCCCGGCTCGAACGATTAACCCTAGAACGTGATAGGATGGGGCCGGTGAACCTTCGTGCTGAGCAAGAGGTTGCTGAACTTGACCAGCAAATAGAAGCTATGGAGAACGAACGAGACGATCTTGTCGGGGCTATCACCCGGCTGCGTCGCGCCATCACCTCGCTTAATCGTGAGGGCCGTGACCGCTTGTTGGTGGCCTATGAGAACGTGAACAAACACTTCCAAGACCTGTTCGTGCGACTTTTTGGCGGTGGTCATGCCCATCTTACGTTAGTCGAGGAAGATGATCCACTTGACGCAGGCCTGGAAATTATGGCGAGCCCGCCAGGTAAGAAACTTCAGCTTCTATCTTTACTATCAGGTGGGGAGCAGGCTCTGACTGCGACGGCGCTTGTCTTCGCGGCTTTCCTCACGAACCCGGCTCCAGTTTGTGTTCTCGATGAGGTGGACGCCCCGCTTGACGACAGCAATGTCGACCGATTTTGTAATCTCTTAGAGGACATATCGCGGACCACCGGTACCCGTTTCCTGATCATAACCCATCACAGGATGACCATGGTGCGAATGGACCGTTTGTTCGGTGTTACGATGGCTGAGCAAGGTGTAAGTCAGCTAGTCTCAGTGGACCTGGAGGGCGCGGAAAGGCTTAAAGAGACGGCGTGATATTGCATTATACTATCTCCGCTTCTGGGGAATTTTGTATAATCAATTGATATAATTGATTAAAAAGAGAATTTTTGCGCCTGTGTTCCAGCTTGACATCGGGTGTCGTCGTTACTTATGTTGGCCGCGATTTCGCGGTAGATCGGTGAAATGCCTAATCGCGATGGATGTGTGGATGGAAGGTCGACGAGCGCCGCATGGCAGAGGACGACCGAAACACGGAGCCTTCGCTTGAGGACCTGGAACAGCGGCTTCGCTTGGCTCGGGACACGGTGGAGCGGCAGTCTGGAGGGTCGTCACCGGGTTCTGCGCCGCCACCGGCTTTGGTGGGCATGGCTATGCGGGTCGGTGTTGAACTGGTTGTGGGCGTCGGTGTAGGTGCTCTGGTTGGTTACGGACTCGATCGTTGGTTGGACACGTCACCTTGGATGATGATCGTGTTCTTCGTATTGGGCGCCGCTGCTGGGATGCTGAACGCATACCGTTCAGTTGCGGGGTTGGGGATGGCAGTGGGCTACACGCCCGCTATCGAACCAGATAAGCGTAAAGACGCGTCCCAAGATGGACGTGGTGACGGTTAGGGAGGTTTTCGTGGCGTCACCGGTTGAGCAATTCACAATCAAGCCGCTGGTCCCGCTTGAGGTTGGCGGTCTAGATCTCTCGTACTCGAATTCGTCTCTTTGGATGACGATCACCGTAATAGCGGTGACGGCATTTCTGACGCTTAGCATGCGTGGCGGCAGGTTGGTGCCGGGACGTTGGCAGTCCATGGCGGAACTTTCCTATGAGTTTGTAGCCAACATGGTGCGCGAGAACGTTGGAAGCGAGGGGCGGAAGTATTTCCCTTTTGTGTTCACTCTATTCTTGTTCGTCCTGTTCGGTAATCTCCTAGGAATGATCCCCTATTCCTACACGTTCACCAGCCAGATTATTGTGACTTTTGCTATGGCGGCCGTAATCTTTGTCGGTGTTACGATTCTGGGCCTGGCGTTGCACGGATTCCACTTTTTCACTTTGTTTTTTCCATCCGGTACGCCGATCGCACTGGCGCCGATCCTAATCCCGATCGAGATCATTTCCTATTTCGTCCGACCAGTTAGCCTGTCAGTTCGGCTGTTCGCGAATATGATGGCAGGACATACGATGATGAAGGTTTTCGCCGGCTTCGCTTTGGCGATGGGCGTTCTTGGTGTTGCCCCCATCATATTGCTCGTCGCGCTGACCGGTTTCGAAATCATGGTCGCGGTGCTCCAGGCCTATGTCTTCACGCTACTTACTTGCATGTATCTTAACGACGCCATTCATCTTCATTGATGGACGGCTCTGGTCAACTAAACTGGACTATCCTAGGAAGGACTTTTTCATGGAACTCCAAGCCGCGAAGATGATTGGTGCCGGCCTTGCTGTGATTGCGCTTGCGGGTGTGGGCGTCGGCATTGGTAACATTTTTTCCTCTCTCGTCTCGTCGATTGCCCGAAACCCAGCGGCGCGTGGCGAGGTCTTTGGGATCGGCATTCTTGGTTTCGCGCTGACTGAAGCTATTGCGCTATTTGCGTTGCTCGTGTCCTTCCTAATCCTGTTCACCTGAATTTTTTGCGCTTGATTGTCACGTCTAGCGGTTTCGGCCCATCGGGTCGTACCGCCCATAGTACTTGGTGAGAGGAGACAATATGCGAGCGATCCTGGGCGCTTGTCGTGGAATAGTGGGCCAGACGGCTGCCGTTATCGTAGCGCTAGGCGGTGCATCAGATGTGCTCGCCGCCGGTGATGGTGGTGGAGCGAAGCTACCTCAGCTCGATATCGCGACCTTTCCGACTCAAATTTTCTGGCTCGTCGTAAGTTTTCTTGTCCTCTATATCTTAGTGTCCCGGATTGCATTGCCCAGGATCTCGGAGGTTTTAGAGGAGCGGCAGGACCGGATCGCAGACGACTTGGATAAGGCGGAGACGTTAAAAAAGGAAGCCGAACAGGTCCGCGGTGAATACGAGAAGGCTTTGGCTGAAGCCCGCAACCAGGCGCACGCCGCCATGCGCGAAGCGCAGGATGAGGCCGCCAAAAACGCTACTGAAACCGAAGCCGAGGCGAGAGAAAAGGTTGCGAACATGCTCAAGGATGCCGAGGAGCGGATCGAGGCAACTCGGTCCGAGGCAATGTCGAACGTGCGGAACGTCGCGCGTGATGTTGCGGGTGACGCCGTTGCCAAGTTAATCCGCATTCAGGTTTTGGGGGAAGAGATCGACCGGGTGGTCGATGCCACGATGGAAGGACGCAATTGATGGAAGTCGACGAAACATTCATCGTTGCAATCGCTTTCATTATCTTCGTGGCGTTGATGCTCTGGAAGGGAATGTCTAAGATCACTGAAGGGCTCGATAAGCGGGCGAATGAGATCCGCCGACAACTCGACGAGGCTCAAAAGCTTCGTGAAGAAGCACAGGCTGCGCTAGCGGGCTACCAGCGTCAGCAGCGCGATGCGTTGACTGAGGCTGAGGAGATCATTGCGCACGCCCAAGAAGAGGCTGAGCGGATGAGATCAGAAGCCGAGACTACTCTTGCTGCTACCCTGAAACGGCGAGAGGAACAGGCGATGGATCGCATTGGCCAGGCCGAGGCGAAGGCGGTGAGGGATGTCCGCGACCAAGCCGTCGATATCGCTATCGAGGTCAGTGCCAGACTAATTACAGACAATATGTCGACTGAAGTGCAGAACAGCACAATCGAAGATGTTACGGATAATCTAGCGAACAAGCTTCAGTAAAAAAATAAGCCTAACTCGTTTTTTTGCGGAGGTTGCCGCGAAGGTTTTGGGCCAATCAGCATTAAGATTCTCCAATGTTGCTGCGTCCCATGCATTCCAAATTTGGGACTCGGTTGTATTTTTACTGCTATATAGGTCAAAAAATAAATCGGGCGGTAATACCGGCCGGAATCGGGAGACGAAAAATGACGGCTTGTATTGTAGGTTGGTCGCATCTGCCCTTCGGAAAACGCGAAGGCGAGGACATCGAGGCAATGGTCGTGCATGTTGCGACCGAAGCGGTGGCAGATGCGGGCTTTGAACCAAAGGACGTGGACGCGGTTTATCTTGGCCACTATGGTGGCGGCTTTTCGTCACAGGGGTTCACGGCGAGCCTCGTGTTCCAAGCCCATGACGATTTCCGGTTTAAACCTGCGACTAGGGTCGAGAATGCGTGCGCGACCGGCAGTTCGGCCGTTCACCAGGGGGTCGACTTCCTAGAGGCGCGCCGTGGAAAGGTAGTACTGGTCGTGGGCGTCGAGAAGATGACGGATCTCAAGGGGCCGGCGGTTGGAGACGCGTTGCTAGCGGCGAGTTATTTGAAGGAAGAGGCCGATATTGAGGGTGGTTTTGCTGGCGTGTTCGGAAAGATCGCACAAGCCTATTACCAGCGTTATGGAGATCAGACCGACGCACTCGCCAAGATAGCGGCCAAGAATCACAAGAATGGTGTTTCCAATCCCTATGCCCAAATTCGAAAGGACCTCGGGTTCGAATTTTGCCGCGATGTCTCGGACAAGAACCCGCTGGTCGCGGGTCCTTTAAAACGCACTGACTGTTCTTTGGTTTCAGACGGGGCGGCTGCGTTAGTCTTGGCTGATGTCGAAACCGCGCTCGGTCGCAATAAGGCCGTGGCATTCCGTTCGCGCGCGCATGTGAATGACTTTCTACCTATGTCGAAACGCGACGTGGTGGCTTTTGAAGGTTGCACTCAAGCGTGGCAGAGAGCGTTGGCCCTTGCTGGTCTTTCGTTGAATGATTTGTCTTTTGTCGAGACCCATGATTGCTTCACCATTGCAGAGTTGATCGAGTATGAGGCGATGGGTTTAGCCAAGCCAGGAGAGGCTTACAAAGTTCTCGAAGAAGGCCTTACCCTAAAGGGTGGTAAACTTCCGGTGAACCCATCCGGAGGGCTGAAGGCCAAGGGCCATCCAATCGGGGCGACTGGCGTTTCAATGCATGTGATGACGGCTATGCAACTTCGCGGTGAGGCGGGTGATATGCAGGTCCAGAATGCTAAACTGGGTGGCATATTCAACATGGGGGGCGTGGCGGTTGCGAATGTCTGCTCGATTCTAGAACCTATCCGCTAGTGGACTGTCACCGTTCGAGAGCAGAATTAGGTTGGGGCCAGGCGATGAGCGACTTCCAAGCACTTGTGCTGCGCGAGACTGATCGAAAAATCACCTCAGCCATAGAGACTCTGTCTGAAGCCGATCTGCCGGATGGCGATGTTACGGTTCGGGTCACTCACACGACATTAAACTACAAGGACGGAATGGTCCTGAAGGGGATCGGCCGACTAGTTCGCGAGTATCCCCATATTCCAGGAATCGACTTTGCTGGTGTGGTAGAGGTGTCCGACAATCCAGCATACAAGCCAGGTGATGGGGTAGCGCTTACCGGTTGGCGTGTCGGCGAAGTGCATTGGGGCGGCTACGCCGAAAAGGCACGTGTTAAATCAGACTGGTTGATCCCCCTACCGGACGGTCTTGAGGCTGCTGACGCGATGGGGATTGGAACCGCGGGTTTTACCGCGATGCTTGCTGTTCGAAAACTGGAGGAACATGGTCTCACACCCGGTTCCGGACAAATGTTGGTGACAGGGGGTGCCGGTGGGGTAGGCGGCGTCGCTATTGCTATCCTCGCGAAACTTGGTTACGAGGTCGTAGCCTCCACTGGCCGACCGGAACACCACGACTATCTCCGATTGATGGGAGCGACGGAGGTTGTGGGGCGCGCCGAACTTGCCGAAGAGCCGAGCAGACCGCTCAATCGGGAACGCTTCGCTGCCGCTATTGACAACGTGGGCGGTGACACCCTTGCCAACTTGCTGACCCAGGTAGCTTATGGTGGATCGGTAGCAGCCGTAGGTCTAGCCGGAGGTGCTGAGCTCTCGACAACGGTCCTGCCGTTCTTACTTCGTGGTGTTAACCTACTGGGCGTGGATTCGGTAATGTGTCCGCGGGCACAGCGCCTTGAAACATGGGATCGTCCATTGAAGGATCTGCCGATCAAAAAACTTCGTCAGATGGTCAGGTCGCATCGGCTCGAGGATTTGCCGTCTCTAGGTGTCGAAATTTTAGAAGGAAAGATACGAGGCCGCGTTGTGATCGAACTCTGAATAAACTTGCCCTGCAAAAAGGATCGGCATCCCTGCAACGGCACGGTTGACTACTGGGGCTTGCACTGGATCTAGTCACACAGTCCTAGGGATTCTATTCATGACAACTGTTTCCCGGGCTGCCTCGGCCCGGTCCTTTGCGCGCTTGTTGACAAGAGCTAATACGGCCGCCAGACGTCACAACGCCTTGATGAAACAGACTAATTATTTTATTGGAATATAGTTGCCGGAATGAAGGCAGACAAACCGCGATCAAGGTAGTCGTATTGGAAGCGACTGAATATTGTTTGATGTTGTCGGGACGAGCCGGGAAGTATGCGAGTTTCTCTGTTTCCTATGCCACACCGGTGTAGAAGATCAGAAACAATAGAGCATTCATAGGTCATTTCGGAGCTTGTAATCCATTTTTTTGGTTGGGCGCTCCCTGGCCAAAAAGCTAGGCTTCATATCTAATTAGAGAAACGAAAGGTACATCTATTCGAGTTCTTCCTTCGAGGAAAGAAAGTTCCATAATGCACGCCCCGCCAGTGACCTCGGCGCCAACCCGACGTAATAGGTTAACGGCGGCTCTCATAGTGCCCCCCGTGGCGAGTAGATCGTCGACAATCAGTACCCGCTGACCAGATTGGACTGCTCCATTCTGGATCTCGATGGTGTCGGTGCCATATTCCAGCTCATACGTATAGGGAATGGTGATGCCCGGAAGTTTCCCCTGCTTGCGGATCATTTGGAAACCAAGCCCCATGCGGATGGCTAGCGGAGCTGCGACGAGAAACCCTCGCGACTCAATCCCGGCTAGCAAGTCCGGCTGAAATTCCTCCACAGCGTTTTGGAGTTGATCGACTGTTTCCCTCCATGCCCCTGCATGACCGAGCAAGGTCGAAATGTCGTAAAATAATATTCCCGGCTTGGGAAAGTCTGGGACTTCGCTGATATACTGTTTAAGGTCCATGTTACTTCTCTTCTTCATAAGTTTCTCAGGGTGCATCCGCGACTTTTCATAGGACATTCGGCACCTTGGGTAAAATGCGATGTCGTGTCGATCACCTTGAGTGATTCAAAAGCAGGATGACCTAACTCCACCAGGCGGGTATGATTCGCGACAGAGGGGCAAAGCGCGAAGATCGATGGTGGCGTCGGAGCAATCGCGATTTCTGTCCGTCTATGCTGAAGGTGATGCTCTCCATCTGGCTCTGTCGGGGGCCTGGACTTTGCACGCGGCGATTGACCTCAACCGTTCGTTGCTTGAAGTCGCGGCGCGCGGCGAAAAGGTTGTCTTTCTCGATGCGATGGCTTTGACTGCCCTGGATAGTGCCGGTGCTTGGGTTCTGGGCCGCACGTTGCGGACATTGTCGAGCCGGGGTGCGGAAATCCATTTAGAGGGCATGCGGGACGATTTCCGCGCACTACTGGACAAGACGGAGCTTAACGACGTCGTTGACCCACGTTCTATAAATTCAACAATGCCAGTTTTTCTCGGGCCCCTGCATCGCGCCGGCGAGGCGGTAGTCGAAGCCTTGAGCGTCGGCCGGGAGCTCCTGGGTTTTCTCGGCCTTACAATCATTACATTAGGACAAGTGCTGGTTGGGCGCGCTAAAGTGCGTTGGATTGCTCTATTCCGCCAGATTGAGGCCGTCGGCTTTGACGCATTGCCGATCGTCGGTCTGTTATGCTTCTTGGTTGGGATCGTGCTTGCCTATATGGGCGCGTTACAGCTTCAACGTTTCGGTGCTTCTATTCTGACAGTCAATCTCGTAGGCGTTTCGGTACTAAGGGAAATTGGCGTATTGCTCACGGCGATCATCGTTGCTGGCCGTTCAGGAAGTGCCTTTACCGCTCAGATAGGCACCATGAAGGTGAACCAAGAGGTCGACGCGATGGAGACACTTGGTCTCTCGCCGGTCGATGTGTTGGTGGTGCCGCGTCTCCTGGCTTTGTTAGTCGCGCTACCGTTGCTGGTGTTCTTCGGCGATATGATGGGGTTGGTAGGAGGGGCTGTGATTTCTGTGCTGTATCTCGACCTTTCCTATGGCCAATTTTTGATCCAGTTAAAGGATGGGGTTGACTTCTGGGACTTTGGAACTGGCATGGTCAAGGCCCCGATTTTTGCTTATGTAATCGCGGTGGTCAGTTGCCACCAGGGACTACAGGTCTCGGGTAGCGCGGAAAGCGTCGGAGTGCGGACGACGCGCTCGGTCGTAGAGTCTATCTTCCTAGTGATTGTACTCGATGCGATTTTCGCCATTTTTTTTGCGGAGATCGGAATATGAATACCATGGAGCAGACTTCGCCAATTAATAAAGAGCCAATTAATAAAGAGAAGAATGCTGTGGCGAGTGCGGCGATCCGGGTGAGAGGATTACGTACCCAGTTCGGTTCCCAGGTAATACATGACGGGCTTGATCTAACGGTTTGGTGTGGTGAGGTGTTGGGTTTGGTTGGTGGATCTGGCACGGGAAAATCCGTGCTAATGCGCACGATCATTGGGCTGAACCGTCCAGCGGGAGGCGACATAGAATTGCTGAATGAACCGATCCGAATGGACGCTGTAGAAGCCCCAACCAAAAAACTCCAGGGTCGGTTTGGCATGATGTTTCAGGATGGCGCGTTGTTCAGTTCTCAGACGGTCGCTCAGAATATCCAGGCGCCAATGCTAGAACGGGGTGGAATTCCAACCGATCTGATGAATGAGCTGACGCAACTAAAGATCCAGATGGTTGGGCTGCCAGCAGAGGCAGGCACCAAGTATCCCTCGGAGCTTTCCGGCGGAATGCGCAAGCGGGCGAGCTTAGCTCGTGCCCTTGCGCTTGACCCGCAAGTGGTATTCCTGGACGAGCCAACGGCAGGGTTGGATCCAATCGGCGCCGCCGGGTTTGATGAACTGATCCGCGATCTTCAGAGGAGCCTCAACCTGACCGTAGTGATGGTGACCCACGACCTAGACAGCTTGGCAGCAATCTGTGACCGCATCGCCGTCCTGATCGATCAAAAAATAACCGTTGGCACCCTTGAGGAATTAATTCGCCATCCACATCCCTGGATCCAAGACTACTTTCATGGACCGAGGGCACGAGCGGCATTCCAGTTTAACGAAGGGGGGGAGAATGGAGACCAGAGCTAGTTATGTCGTCGTCGGCGCCTTCGTGTTCGGTCTTTTGGCATCCGCACTTGGCTTTGTGGTTTGGCTTGGAAAGCTAGATCTCGATCGCAAGGCCAACGCCTACCAAATTGGATTTTCGGGCAGTGTGACTGGGCTCTCGGTAGGGAGCTTGGTCCGATACCGTGGTATCCCGGTAGGTGAGGTGACGCACATCGGGTTCGACCCTGAGGACGTCGAGCGGATCGTGGTTCTGATCGATGTTGATTCTACTGTTCCTATTAAAGAGGATGCCCATGCGATACTGGAAAGCCAAGGTTTGACCGGCGTTGGGTTCATACAGATCATGGGCGGGTCGAGGATGGCAAAGCTTTTGAAGCCTCTCCCGGGACGGGACGTTGCCGAAATCCCATCGCGCGCTTCCATGGTCGAGGAAGTATTTGAATCCGCCCCAGAGATCGCGAACCAACTCGTGGTGCTGTCCAATAGGGCGGCCGCTTTCCTGCGTCCGGAAAATCGCGCGCGAATGGAACGGATCTTGGCTAATCTCGACGCCGTTAGTGGGGCTTTGGCATCTGAGGCGGAAGGCATACGCACGATGATCCAGAACGCTAACGAAGTCACCGCTAGTCTCCAGGACCTGACCGAGACTATGTTTCCGGCAGTAGAGACATTGAGTGATGAACTGATTGGGCTTGCTGAGGAGTCGGGCCATACCCTTTCAACAATTCGCGGCACAATTTCCGGGCTTGATGGCGAAATGACTACCTTGAGTTCGGATGCCTCACGGGCGATGGTCGGATTGGAGGCGGTCTCCCAGCAAGCGCAAAGCTTGATTTCGGAGAATCGTGGAGCAGTGAACGATTTTTCGCAAACGGGGCTCTATGAACTCACGCAGTTCCTGGTTGAGGGCCGACTTCTTTTAGAAAATCTCAACAGAGTGGTGCGGCAACTGGAACGCGATCCCGCGCGTATTCTGTTTGGCAGTCGGGACAAGGGCGTGGAGGTTAGAAAATGAAGGAACGCATGAAAAGGCGCCAGACCATGCTGCACGGGCTCACGGGTTTGGTGTTTCTTTTGGGTGTGTCTGGCTGCGGTATCATTCCTACCCCGCGGCCTGCTCCACAGTTGTTTAACCTTTCCCCCAAGAGCACTTTCCAGAGGGAGTTGCGCGCTGTCGACTGGCAGTTGGGCGTAGAGATGCCGAATGCGCCTGCCGGTCTCAGTTCCGCTCGGATCGCGGTCACCCGGAAGCCACTCACGCTTGAGTATTACGCGGGTGCCCAGTGGGTTGATGATGCCCCTGCCATGGTGCAACGTCTTTTGATAGAGTCCTTCGAGAATTCCGGAAGTATCGTTGGCGTTGGCCGACTTGCTGTTGCCTTGCGCTCTGATTATGTACTCCAGCCGGAGTTAAGGGAATTCCAAGCGGAGTACTCGGGGGATACAAAATCTCCAAACGTGCGAGTACGTATCAACGCGAAATTGGTGAAGATGCCGGAGCGGAGGATCATTGCCGCAAATACATTCGAGCGTGTGATAGAGTCTCCAGACAATCGTATGCCGAGCATCGTTAGGACTTTTGACGAGGCGCTCGGTAAGGTTATGCGTGAACTGGTCGTATGGACGATCCAGAAACCCTAAATTCAGGTATAAAAGACCTTTTCGCTCGACGACAAAATTTACTCTAAAAATGATTCTTAATCACGTTCAATGGATTTGTTTTCTTACGCGGGTTCGGCTTGTCCACTGTCAGAAGGCCAATCATGTGTTCAAGACGATAGTTTATCGAGAAATACCGTGATAGCAGCAATTGCCTCGGCCATATTCTGTTCTAGGGTGCGGCCGCTCTTCTTTCTTGGTTTGAGGT
>PBMU01000027.1 GCA_002722775.1 Rhodospirillaceae bacterium | reverse complement strand
TGATGAAACCTTGGTTACGCCAATCGATCCATCCGCCTCATCCACCACCGCGACATCGGTGAAGGTGCCGCCAATGTCAACGCCGATCCGCCAAGTCATCAATATTCCCCCATTCTCCGATCGTTGTGGGTTTCTCGGCAGCAGGTCGCCAACCGTCGATTCTCCACCCTCTCCAAGACGCCTGAGACCTTAATCCAAATCCAAATATGTAACATCAGCCATGTCATGGTGAGGTCCCGAAAATCAAGAGGCCAACAGAGGAAGGAACATGATTTGAGAAACTGAAAAGTGTTTTGATAGATTCGTCAAAGGAGGCTTTGACCTCAATGATTCATACGCCCTATCGAATAAACGCGACCAATAGAGACGGCTTTTAGGAATGGTATAATTCCTAGCCAACAACAACGATTGGAGTAAAACGCACACCCACACCGACTGTCCCAAATTTTCGCCTGGTAAGCCCGTTATCGTATCAGTCAACCGCTACCCGAGCCCTCACCCGTCTGCAACAATCCTTTCTCAGTCAACACGCGTTCCGCCACTTTGGTCGCATCCAGCGTTGCTGGGATACCACAATAAGGTACCGTATGGAGCAGGGTTTCCCTGATTTCGTCGACAGTCGCTCCATTGTTCAAGGCGGTATTGATGTGAATTTCCAGTTCAAACGGTCTGTTTAATGCAGTCAACATCGCCATACAAAGAAGGCTCCGGAACTTGCGCTCCAAACCCGCGCGGCTCCAGACCATGCCGAAGGCGGCCGTTTCGGAAAATTCGCGCAGTGGACCATTAAACGAATTGGTGGTTTCGTCACGGCGGGCGAGATAGTCCGCCCCAATTACTTCGCCCCGGATCCTTCGACCCTCCTCACGTGTCGATGTCATTTTTTCCCTCCCATCGTCGTCAGGTTGTCGAACTTGGCGCTATACTGCCCAATACATGGCGTCAGGTCGAGCCAGTGAACATGCCAACGCTCTCGCTATTGTGCGGAAATCAGATCCCTGGGCCATACGCGCAAAAGTAATTAGATTGAGCGATTGCATTTTCAATTTTGTCCCGTATCCGCAATTACGTTAGGCCATTAAGAACCATTCTCTCATCCAATCACTTGGCCACATCGAAATACTCATGGGGGACACCTAGGTTGATATATGCCGCCGTGACCCATTGCTCCTCTGATAGGCTAACGGCGCCATCCAGTGCGGACGACTGGATCGCCACGTAGGTTATCGCCGAGATCACCAATTTAACGATCCGACAGGTAACGCCCAAAGTCGTCTAGGCGCGCTGCCTGTTCCAAGAAGATAACTAAAGAAAACTTGCAAGGGAGCATCCCTTGTCTGAGAAGTCCCCAGGAGAAGCATGTCGTCCTGGCCGGGAACCCCTGGCTTTTAACGGAGGTACTGCCATGACCGCGTCATCGGCCCCATCAAATAATTTGGGCGGCATCTATGCCATTCTCGCAGGCATGGTGGTGATCACCCTACAGGACACAAGCGTCAAGTGGCTAAGCCCGGACTATGCACTGCACCAGATAATGCTATCACGGGGGGTATTGGCCCTTTGCATTACGTTTTGGATTCTGCGTTTAGAGGGCGGTGTCCATCTTCTTCGAACACGACGGTTGCATTGGCATCTTTGCCGAGCCTTGCTGATGGTGATTGCCAACATGGCCTTCTTCCTAGCGGTCGCTGCCATGCCGCTGGCCGAAGCCATAGCTATCTTCTTTGTCGCCCCACTATTCATCACGATATTCTCAATCCCCTTTCTTGGCGAACGAGTAGGCCCTCGACGTTGGGCAGCTGTACTGGTCGGGCTTGCGGGCGTGGTGGTCATGCTGCGGCCGGGTTTCAGCGGCTTCGATTGGATTACATTGCTACCCATCGTCGCTGCCTTTAGCTACGCCTCGCTGCAAATGCTAGCTCGCAAGCTAGGCGCAACTGACAAGGCTTCCACCATGAGCTTCTACATCCAGGCCACGCTGATTCTGGTCAGCTCGTTGATCGGCTTAACCGTCGGTGACGGACGATTTTCTGGAACTGGAAATACCAGCCTCGATTTCCTTTTCCGGGCTTGGCGTTGGCCGGAGACAGAAGATATCTGGTTGTTCATCTGGTGCGGCATTTCCAGCGGGTTCGGGAGCTATTTGTTGAGCCAAGCCTACAGACTGGGCGAGGCCACAGTCGTAGCGCCATTCGAATATGTTGCCCTGCCAATGGCGGCATTGTGCGGGTTCCTTCTTTGGGGTGATATTCCCACGTTGAGGTCCGTGCTCGGAATGACACTAATCCTGAGCGCGGGATTGTATATTCTCTATCGTGAAAACGTGCGCGGGCGCAGTATCGTAACCAAGCGGCCGATGCCACGAAATAGATAACCGCAGATTATAATTATCGCCCTTTTGGATTAACCACTACTTCGCCGTCGATCCGGTTGTCAAAGGTCGATAAATTTATCTCCACCATTCAGCAGCCACTGCTGGAGAAAATGAGCAAGCTGAGCATAATGCCTGGCGGGAGCTGAGACCTGGGAAAATGAGGCCGAAATCCTTAAACACAAGTCCACGCTGATCGTCTTTTTTCTATGCCTACGGATGCATTCGGGCACCCTTGGTGATCTTATCGACCAACTTTCTTTCGTCGCGCATGCCAAGACCAACAATAGACATCTCGTCCGGCTGGCGGGCCTTAACGGTTTCCCTATTGGCGGCGTCGTGACCGGTAGCGAACATGTCCTCTATGTAAAGCGACAGCCTAACGCCTCGATCCTTCGCGCGGCTATAAATTGTTCTGAGTTTATCCCGATCCGCCGCGAGCACAATCACCGGCTGGATTAGAAGTGGCGCATAGGTGTTTCCAGCCGCATCCTCATAATCCGACCCCAGAAGCGAGGCGTCGGCTCCGACCACGCCCGATGTAAGAAAAGCGGTCACGTTCAGCTTCTGCCAGACTTCCAGGTCGTTGCGAACGACAATCGCGACCTTTGTATCAAAGTTCATGATCCTAAATCCCAAATATCGACCCGAGCCCTATACGGCCGCTTTACGGGGCCATGACAGCGTCATCATGCATCTCCTGTCGGTCGGCCAGCGCACGCAAAACGGAGGGCAGCAGGCCAACGTTGCCGACTGAATTCAGGAAGATGTCAGACCGAGTGAAGGCATAGTGCACTGCGACCCGGATGTCTTCCTCCGCCTCCAGTGGATCTTACCAAGACAGACGCTTGGCTATACCCGCTGCCCAGCGACCGCGGCTCAGAGCTTTGATCGTCTGCACAGCCGCATTACGCAACTGGGCCAACTCAAGCGTAACCTCGAAATACTTTGCCTAAGTCACATGATGTATCTTAACGCCATCATATAGAATCAGAATCGAAGTCGAAACGTTCTAATAAACGACGATGGATCGCCGCCACACTTACACCATGACCTGTCACTACGACGTGCCGGATTAGGCCCTCGTCACGCGCCTTCATAACAGCACGCAAGGTCCCGTTCTCGCTTATCGGCTGATCCCAATCGTCAGGATGAATAACGCATGCAACTGGAGCAGGTCGATTAGATCTGTTCGCAGGCGATCCAACGATGCTGTACTTGGGGGTCTTTTAGTCCCGATCACGGGTCTTGGTCGGAAGGAAAATCGACCTAGTGACGGTCCATCCACCGGCCAATGCGAAGTTCGGCCTCCCAATATCCAGGAACCGCATCGAGATGGTTGACACCCAATTCATTAAGCAAGTCTAAGGTGCGATCCGCTGTCGCCTGACCGACCCTGCGCAGTGCCGCCACGCCGAAGAGTACCGCCGAACTCACGTGTCCCGCGCGCCGAAAAGGTCGTGTCTCTATTTCCCTGTGATCTTTTTCATCCCTTTGTGTATAGAGAATAAGCCGGATGGATCAGGAAACCCGTGGGATTTGAAAGCGTAGGATCTTGGATTTTACGCCTCTATCCCCTAGGCTCACTCACCATGATCAACCCGCTCTATAACGACAACCAAATGAAACTGGGCGTTATGGCGTTCAACTGCTCGCATGGTTCAACCGTTACAACAGTGGATGGTGCGTGGCCCATGACGTGGGAAAACAACGCGGAGTTGGCCCGTATGGTCGATTCCGCTGGCATGGAAGTGGTGCTCCCAGTCGGTCGTTGGAAAGGCTATGGCGGTGAGACTAATTTCAACAACCGCACATTCGAGTGTTTCACCTGGGCCGCGGCTATTGGCGCGATTACCAGTCATTGCGCAGTCTTCGCGACGATACATGTGCCGTTGATCCACCCCGTCGCAGCGGCCAAGATGGGGGCTACAGTGGATCATGTATCGGGTGGGCGCTTCGCGCTCAATCTCGTCGCAGGCTGGTTCAAGGACGAGTTCGAGATGTTTGGCGCTGAGTGGCGCGGGCACGATCGGCGCTACAACTACGCGACCGAATGGGTCGAACTGGTAAAGCGATTATGGACCGAGGAGGAGGCCTTCGATCACGAGGGCGAATTCTTCCAGGGTACGGCGCTTTGGAGTCAGCCAAAACCGCTTCAATCGCCGCGCCCGCCAATAATGAATGCGGGCTCGTCGCCAACGGGCCAGGCTTTCTCTGCGGCCCACGCGGACATGAATTTTGTAATGCTGCGCCAGAAGGACGACGAGAGCGATATCGCGCAGATAAACCATCTTAAAACTATGGCCACCGAGCTCAAACGGTCGTCACAATGCTGGATCCATGGTTACGTCGTATGCCGAGAAACAGAAAAGGAGGCACAAGATTATCTCCGGTATTATGTCATCGAACGAGGTGACGACGTGGCGGTCAACAACATGCTAGAGATTTTCGGAGGTCAATCGGACACGCTTGAACCGTCGGTGATGGAGGCCTTTAAATTCCATTTTAAGGCAGGTCACGGCGGGTATCCGTTAGTCGGAACACCAGAAAAGATTGTGGCGCAAATGGAATGCCTCTCAGCCATGGGCGTGGATGGCATACTTCTATCCTTCGTCGATTATCTCGGTGAAACCCAGCAATGGATCGACAAAGTGATGCCCTTGATGTGCCAGGCGGGATTGCGTCAAGCGTTTCCGGGAGCTCGCTGATTTCATCTCGCGCGGAAGAACCAGACTGGCTATTGTCAGTCTTCCGGGCCAAGGCTCCGTGGCGGGGTATCGGTGTTATCAACTCTCGGAAAGTAATTAATTGTCCTCTTTGATGGCCCAAGGTTCACCCACCAACGAAGGTGAACATGAAAAAGTGTATGGCGCGTCTTTCGCAATCTACGACGACGCCAGTCTGGACGACTTCATCCGATTCCTCGCTACCCGTTTTAAGGCCAATGGCATCGACCCAGTCAGTGAGTTCGCGGGCAAACGCTGTCTCGACGCTGGATGCGGCAACGGGCGTGGTGCGCTATTTATGGCTAGCCATGGTGCTACCAGCGTCGACTGCATTGATATTAGCCCTTCCAACGTCACCACAACACGAAGAAATCTAGCGGCACGCGGCCTAGATCCCGACAGAGTCATCGAAGGCTCATTGCAGGCGATGCCCTATGAAGATGCGAGCCTCGACTTCGTATGGTGTAACGGGGTTCTGATGCACACGGATAATCCAGACGGCTGCCTCAACGAGCTCTCCCGCGTGCTTAAGCCCGGTGGACGCTGCTGGCTCTATGTCTACGGTGCGGATGGGATCGCGTGGTATTGGGTTTCACGAGCCCGTGCTGTGATACGGGAGTATGGCGCCGAGCGGTGCCTTCGCGTATTAAAACTTCTGCGCCTCGACGTTCGCTATATTGCCGAATACATCGACGATTGGACAGTGCCCTATCTGCGCACATATTCAGCCGAAATGTTTTCCGCGCGATTGCGCTCCGCCGGTTTCACCGATGTCCAACCGCTGCCTCGTGGGGTGGCATATGACACCAACCATCGTCGAAATTTGTTTCCCGAAGACGCGGATTGGATGGGAGAAGGCGACCTAAGGTTCCTTCTGACAAAGACCAGCAAAGCGGCCAAACCGGTCGAGCGGTTACCTGCCGACCCCGAAAATACCGGAAAGCCGTTCCATCCGGCGATAGTCCAGAAGTTCGCCACACTCTTTGACGAATATGAGGCGGTGGTCACTGGCTCCCTTCTGCTTTCTATTGTCACTAGTGCGGATATTCAACGGACGCTGCGCGACATGCTAAGTCGAGAAGAACCCTTCTCACCGGATGCCTTCCACGCCGCAGTGTCCGCAACCATCGACCTTGCACGGGAATTAAAGTGACAGGCAGGAGAAGTAGCCTCTCGGGGCTATTCACTGTTTTTCCTTGATCTCACGGACCACCTTGGAAATTCATCGAGCGGGAGCTCCGATGGAGCCCACAGTGTTCCACGCACCTTGGTAATGAACCTTGTAGATGAACGACGACTGCCCGCCTGCCCCAGCAAGATATGTTACATGACGCATACTACAATTTACCGACCGATCACTTGGCCAGAAAACTTGTATCCTGGCAAATTCCTCCGATAAACTCCTGCCTCCAGTAGAACTCTTGACCCATCCGTTGGCACCCATCTCCCAAAACGTTGGCCTCGCTCTCATGGCCGTAGTCTGGTTCTGCTGGGGCTTCAGCTACCCAGCGACCAAGCTAATGCTCGGATCCTTCGATGTGTGGACCAGCCGATCGCTTATCATGGTGATCGTGGGGGCGACCTTGCTCACTATGGGAAGTCTATCTGGAAAAAAAATCACCGTACCACGCGGCCAGCGGTGGAACCTCATCATCGCCGCGTTCCTCAATATGACGGTGTTTCAGATTGGTATGACACTGGGCGTGCACTACCTAAGCGCGGGCCGCACCGCGGTGATAGTTTACACGATGCCGCTATGGATAATGCTGGCGGCGTGGCCGTTACTGGGTGAGCGCCCAACTCTGCTCCGACTGTGCGCCCTGGGTCTGGGCCTTATCGGCCTCCATGTACTGATGAACCAAGACTTCGGACATTTACTCGATGCTGGTTTCGGTGCTTCCGCCACGTTGGTTGCTGCAATTGCCTTCGGGCTCGGCACGGTATGGGTAAAGCGGTGTGTTTGGGACAACGATCCGACAGTTCTTGCCGGATGGCAAGTGGTGCTAGGGGCCTTGCCAGTTGTAGCTCTGTGGAGTGTTCTGGGCAAAAGCACTGATTGGTCAACTGTTGCTTTCGAAAGTTGGGCTGGCTTGTTCTTCAATTTGATTTTTGCAAACGTACTTGCCTACTACGCTTGGTTTCGGGTGATTGGCGCGTTCCCCGCCACCGTTACCGGCCTCGGCACCCTCGCTATCCCCATCGTAGGCATGCTGGCAAGCGCCCTTGTTCTGGGCGAGCACGTCGGTTGGCGGGAACTAACCGCGCTCACACTGATCGTTAGTGCTTTAGCCCTCAATCTCTGGTCCGCTCGTAACGGCTGACAATCCGGTATCGCCCATATGGTTCCAACACACATTTATTATCACTGCTTTTCCGACCTTGTCCGACACGGTAAGCTCGAAGCTCGGCTCAGATTTGCTTTACGAGGAGGCTCCTGTGGGCACTGATCGACTACGTTTCGGAATCTTCCTGGCTCCGTTCCATGCGTTGGAAGAAAACCCAACAAACGCGATAGACCGGGATATGGAGCTGGTCGAGCATCTCGATCATCTCGGCTACGATGAGGTTTGGGTTGGCGAGCATCATTCCGGCGGTTTTGAAATCATAGCGTCGCCCGAAGTCTTCATCGCCGGCGCTGTTGAGCGTACCCGGCACATCCGACTCGGAACCGGTGTGGTTTCGCTGCCCTATCACCATCCTTTCATGACCGTTGATCGGATGATACAGCTCGACCATCAGTCCAGGGGCCGGGTGATGTTTGGAGTCGGCCCCGGTGCACTTGTTGGCGATGCTTTTCGTATGGGCATAGATCCGGTTGACCAACGACGGCGGATGAACGAGGCCTTAGACGCGATCATGCCGCTGGTAAACGGCGAAGTCGTATCAGCAAAGACCGACTGGTTCGAGATGCGCGAATGTCAGTTGCAGCTTCCTAGCTACACACGTCCCCATATCGAAATGGCGGTTGCATGCGCACGCTCACCATCAGGGGCGCTGGCAGCGGGCAAGCATGGGCTCGGAATGCTTTCGATCGGTGGCACGTCCGAGGAGGCATTGGCCCACCACGCTAACAACTGGCGGCTTTGTGAGGAAACAGCGGCCGAATACGGGAAGACAGTAACGCGCGAAAACTGGCGTGTTGTCACATTAGCTCATATCGCCGACACGCGGGAAGAGGCTATCGAGAACGTGAAATTCGGCCTCGATAAATGGGCCCAGTACTTCCGGGAGATTACCACCTTTCCCATCGTCCCGCCTGACATTGACAACGCGGTCGAGTACCTGACATCTAACCAAATGGCAGTGATTGGTACACCGGACGACGCGATCCGGCATATTGAAAAGCTGCAAGAGGGCACAGGCGGTTTTGGAGCTTATCTAGAGTTAGCACACAATTGGGCTGACTGGAACGCAACCAAACGCCACTATGAGCTGATGTCACGTCATGTTGCTCCACATTTCCAGAACCTAAACGAGCTCCGTCGGACAAGTTACGACTACAGCCACACCAACAGAGACGTCTTCGTCAGCCGCGCCCAGGAGGCAGTGCAAGCCGAGATCGACAAGCAGGCGCAAAAAGAAAACGTTAATGGTAAGGCGGCTGAGTAAACTCCCGAGTCTGAGGGCTTACACCGGGTTGCTGACTCTCAAACCGGCCGATCACCCTGGAGCAATATCCTTTGATGCCGACGTTCCTCTCCAATTGGGAAGTCGACATTGACGGAATGAATTAAACACCGGTTATCCCAGAGCAAGATATCGCCGACTATCCATTCGTGATGGTATTGGTACTTCGGTTGAGTTATCCAACCATAGAGCTCATCAAGCAAAACGTCGCTCTCTTCAAGATCCATGCCCATCACCCGATCCGTGCGGTTCGGGTTGAAATAGATAGCCTTCACTCCACTTTCGTCGTGGGTGCGTATTAGTGGGTGGATGACATCACTAGTTTCACTCTGCTCAGTCCGGTCTAGGGTCCGCGCTCGCGCCGTGGCCCGCCGTGTGTCGTATGCGTGAACCGCACTCATATCGTTCAACGCCGTTTTACGGTCTTCTGGTAGTTCGTCATAAGCCATGTGCGTATTAGCGAAGCGTGTCTGGCCACCAGTTGACGGAACGGCCAAACCCTGCAGCGCCGTCACCTTGGCGGGTTTGGCAAAATAGGAATCATCGGTATGCCAACCTGACAAGCGGACTTTAGTGAGGTCGTCAGGCTTGGCGTCAGCAGTCTTGTAGGTGCTATCTAGGATGGAAACCTCGGGTACGTCACCATCGCGCTGATCGCGGAGAAGCTGTAGTTGCGGCCTGCCGAAGTAGCTGGCAAATCGGGAGAACGTCTTCGGGGTGAGCGGGCGTGATCGAACACAAAGCAAGTGGCGTTCAAGGAATGCCTGCTTCAACAGCTCTAAGTCTTCAACCTTTGGCACCGCAATCGTATCGAGACCGGTGACTTCCACGCCCAAAGCTTCCGATAGTGGTTTGATCCCGATCGTCATTGGGTTCTCCTCAATTGCTCTGCGCTGCGCTTAACCTGAGCCGTTCTCCTACGACGGCTCAGAAAGCGCTCCCGCATAGCCTGGCGGCGGCGAATCACGAACCGTGAGGACCAGCGGTAGCCGATCCAGGAGCATAGAATGGCCCAAGGCACACATCCGATAAACATCGGCACGCCCCAAAGCTCCACCATCGCCACCATGATGTCCCAAGCGGCCATCAGGCCGCCACCATCGATCGAGAGAATTTCCTTCAGCTTGGCCGAAAAAGCTCGGAAGCCCAAAGATTGCTCCCACCTTCCCAGCATGATACGCCCGGTGACAAGGAATAAGTAATAGATCGGCGGTACAGTGACGACATTGGTAATCCAGGTCCATGCCATTGCGACTACAACACTGAATCGCCAATTCGGCGCAACCATCTTCTGAACAACCCAAACACCGGCAACCATCATCATCTGGACGCCGACCAAAGGTGTCATCGCGCAGGCGATCCCAACCAACACACCACGCGCACTGTGCTCTGGTGGTTTGTTGCCACGAAGGATCGGAATTATCAGGCGGTAGCGCAGCAGGCGTTTAAGGTCTCGGAGCATCAGGGCTGTTCCGCAAAATCTTCCACCAGAGGCTAAGCGGCAACTCAGCGTTGTCAATCGGACGATGCAGTTTTAGATACGATTGGACCAGTTGTCTGGACGATCGTCACCAAACAGCAAAACGGCCAGCCTTCGATCAGTTTTATATGAAACGCAACTGATTAAGATACGTAGCTTAGTTAAGCTAAGGCACAGGGTAAGGGTCAGTTCATTACATTTGCCCCATAGCACAAGCTTAAATATTGGTGTTCACAAACTGCACAACTAGCGCGTCTGTGTCGCTGCGATACGTCCATGCGTCCGGATGCCCTCTTGCAGCGGGCCACGATCACTCTATGGTTTATCGTGGAAATCACTGAGTAACGGCATGTTCCCGACAATTACTTGGTCTCAAAATTAATCACCTTAAAGTAGACCTATCGCACCGTACAAACGTTCATAGCGTGAGCTGGGGCCCAGAGGTAACTGATCGTGCAGTGACCAGTCCGTCACACGCCGCAAGTATTCTGATTGCCGCGCAAGCAGCACCATAGCCGTTGTCGATGTTCACGACCACAATTCCGGGGGCGCAACTCGCTAGCGCGGAATTCAAAGCGACCCGACCACCACTCGCCACCCCATAACCGCTCGACACCGGCACTGCGAGCACGACACCCGACGTCAAACCGCCAACGACGCTAAAAAGCGCGCCCTCCATGCCCGCGCACACAATTAAAACCGACATATGCTCGATTGTGGCGCGATGCTCCATCAATCGCCAGAGCCCCGCCACACCCACATCGTTCAATTCTATCGTGCCAACACCATGAAAAGTTAGGGTACGGGTAGCCTCGCGTGCCACCGGCACATCACCTGTCCCGCCGGTCAGAATAGCTACCCGCAACTCCGCCAACGGATCGGGGACAACCCCCAAGAAGCCCGTGCGGGAAATGGGATCATAGTCGATCCGGTCACGATATTTTGCCGACAGAGCACCGAACTGCTCCCGCGACATGCGGGTTACCAAAGCGCGGCCTGTCAATTGTTCGGCTTGCTCCAGCGCCTCACTGATTTGCCGAGGACTCTTGACATCAGCCAAAATCGCCTCAACCAGCCCTATCCTGTTCTCTCGCGAGCCATCGAACCGAACTTCCGGTGAGTCCCGACCGACCATCAACTCCGCCCTCTTAAAAACGCGCTGCCCTTGCGATAGGGCTCAAAAACCACCGGTTCGACGTATCCATGCGCAATCACAATTTCACCCACCAGACGGCGGACTTCCGCATCGACGCTGTCAAGAAGCCGGTTCTCCAGTTCGACCGTGATGCCGCCAGCACGCACACGACACCGGATATCGCCTGTGCCCAGAAGGTCGCGCAACGCAGTCTCCACTAAGTCCACCAAGGTAAGTTTATCTGATGTGATCTGCAGACCTGTCTCGATCCTGCTGGATAAACATGGTGCGGCCGGCAATTCAGCGAGGGAGCCCAATGACAGGGATCGAGCCACCGCCCGAACATCTGATTTCGCCAAACCAATCTCCACATACGGGTGGCGCACTCGGTAGTCCTTTGCCGCCTCTAAGCCAGGACGATAGTCGCCCAGGTCATCGGTATTGGTCCCCGACGCAATCAAAAGGTCGGTCATCCCCGCAATACGCCCATAGAGATTGCTCTTGCAGAAGAAGCAACGATTCACCGGGTTCTCAAGGTAACGCGGATCCTGCATCTCTCCCGCGTTGATTTCAACGAGCGACCAACCAGTTTCGTCGGCGTGGCGGCGGATCCGATCAGTCGCCTCGCCTGGAACGGCGGGCGAACGCGCATGCACCATCATCGCTTCGGCTCCCAGAACCTCGTGGGCAACATGAGCGAGCGTCATGCTGTCGACGCCGCCGCTCACTGCGACCGCCATCGGCCCGATCTCGGAGATCGCAAACCGCAATGCGGTCAGGCGGTCATCCATCTTTTTCGTCCTCTTCAAGCATGCGGCGCAACCGCGCGCGATCCGCCTGAGTTGCCGTCCTAGCCGACAAATCGTTCAATTCCACTTTCACGGTAACCACACCATCCGGCCGCACCACCGTTTTCGCGCCTACACCTTCGCGCTCCGCAAAGGTGCGATCCAGCTTCATTCGATCCTCCACGCGATAGCGAAGGCCGATAGTCGTGGTCTGTAGAAAACAGGCTTCGATCACGCCATCCATGCGATGGGGGCAACAAAGGACGCGCACTGACACGGCGAGCCGTCCCTTCTTAGCAGTGACCGCTGTCTGCAGTACGTCCAGAACACCCTCGGCTGCGCGCAACCCGTCGAGGCCCAAGGCAAGTTCTTCTGGTGTTTGGTCGTCGATTTCAAAAGTGACCACCCCCACTCTTTCAGACCTCACCCAGCCACAGTCGGGCGAGGTCTCAAAAGCAAGCAGGCGTACAACGTTTGCAAGGCCGGGAATCTCCTTCGTACCCAAACCATGGCCGGCACACAGCAAGCGTCCCGATGGACGGAGCACATCCTGTGTGGCCTCCAGATGAGCCAAGATTGCCGCCCCTGTCGGCGTAATACGTTCACCACTCACACCATCGTCGGTGAGACGGTAGTTCCGCAGCAAAAGCGCAGTTGCGGGGGCGGGCACCGGCATCAAACCATGGGCCGTCTTTATTGTACCGGCCCCCATCGGGAGTTGACCAACGCTCCAGCTCGATGTCCCCAGCTCTTCGATCGCCGCCGCGGCCCCAGTAATATCCGCTACCGAATCCCAGTCAGCGATCTCATGGAAATGCACGTCATCTACCGTTCGACCATGCACATCAGCCTCGGCCAGCGCTAAACGGTGAAAGATATCAACTGCGCGGTCACGCACCCCAGGCGATAGCCCAGAAATCTCGAGCCGCGCACGAACCTCCTTAAACGATCCCGTGGTGGGGCCGTAATCGTGGCCATCACCTTGGATTGCGAGGCGTATACCCACTATCCCAGCCGATGCTCCTGGTTCCACCTTAACAGTCCAGTTCGCAGGTAAACCGGCCGCACGCATCGCCGTCAGTATCGTCTCCTCTAAATCCGCCCAAGCATGTAAAATGGACGCAAGAAACATATCTCCGGCCAAGCCCCCAACTGGGTCGAGATGGACATGCAATCCCATCTCGTCAGGTGCTCCGGTAAATCGGCACTACATATGGGCCTTCGGGAATCACTGCGATCGCAGGATCGCCGGACTCGGTCATTATGTCTCTGATACAGGCCTCCAGGTCAGTCACCTTATTCACGCCGGTCAGCAGCCAATCCTCCTTGCTAAGCCCCTTGGAGTAGAGATGAATAGACCCGACCCGCATCGGCTTCAACTGCATCTGGGTTTGCCATTCGTCTATATCCGCGTGGCTTTTGTGGCTGATTGCCTCGAGGAAACCATCTGGCCCTAATTCGACGAGCCTGCGCTGAGCGTCGACGAACTCGGGCGACCCCAAACCCTCAGCGCAGTCCGAGACGATGATCAGATTTCCCCCAGGCTCTAGGATGTCGATCGGCCCAACCATGCCCTTCACTGTCTGATAGTATGTCTGATCAAGAGGATAGCCTGCGCTACTAGTCACCACGGTCCTAAACCGCCTCGCCACGGGCACCAGAGCATACCGCCGGATCACCTCGACCGCCGCCAAATGGCTCTTAACGATCTCACCGAAATTTAGAAAAGAAAGTTGGCGGTTCTCATCAATCACGGCATTCACTGCATAAGCACCACCAATCATCTCGATTATCTCAAGCTGATCCTCGTGCAACGGATTACCATCGAGCACACAATTGGCAGATAGTGGGTGCTCCATGTAGCGCGTCGAATGGAAGGTGGTGATAGTCTCGGCATGTGCCACCCCAGGTGCAATTACCTTGCGACCACCGGAATAACCGGCCATGAAATGCGGTTCCACAAGACCCGTGGCGATCTTCAGATCCGCCTCGACGAAGCGCTTGTCGAGGCGAACCACATTGCCTTTCGATGTGGTGCCGACATGGACATGGTCTTGGTCGTTCCGCGCAAAATGGTTTTCCACCCGCACGGTGTTCAACACCCAGGGGTCTCCGATCAATTCTGCGAGTTCCGCGCCCTCGTTCGGTCGATGCAGGCCGGTTGCAACCAGGACGGTAATATCACCGACATCTATCCCTGCGCCCAGAATGTGGCGGATTAGCGGGCCCAAGATTAATTTGTTTGGGACTGGGCGGGTGATATCGCAAATCAGGATACAGGCGGTTTTGGCCGTTCCAGCAAGCTCTGCTATAGGGGGCATGCCACCAACCGGCGAAACCAGCGCTTCTTCTATAGCACCCGCTGGATCGCTGATCACCGGCATATCAGGTTTTCGAATCACCGTCGCCCGCCATCCCGGCGCTATGTCTATCGGCAGAGTTCTCTTGCCATAATTCAGTTCAAGACGCATGAAGCCGACCACCCAAAGTCAAAGAGTAAACAGACCGGTAAACCGAACCGGAGCGCTATTTAACCACAGGGCCGCCTACCGTCGACACGATCAGTCGGTTGTTCTTAACGGGCTACCTCCGACAACGGGGCGGGCTATCGTAAATTGTATATTTGTCACAGCTCTTTCCAAAAAATTCTGCAGCGTACTCTAGCGGCTGAGTGTCGTAGACGTACTCGGTCCCAACCCAGGTTGCGCTACCGACCAGCACTGCGGAGCTCAAACTGCAGGCGGTTAGCCCAGCGACGATTAGACAGGCAATTAAAGCGCGCATGGATCCTCCTGCTACGTACCTCCCGGCCAGACTTGGAGGCCTAGAGCTTGAGTGTCCGGACCTACCAAGCAAGAACAGGGCCATTTGATACTAGGTAACGCATCAAAGTCCAAAAACGTATCAACAATAAGTCCCGATTATAACTCATCTTATACAGAAACTGACCCCGTAAACCCTATTTTTTTTCTGTGGGGGGAAGGCGTCACCATGACCTTCTGGATCATGATGAATACCCCCTACATGTTATTTGCAGGCTATCAGGCTTGGATCTACACCTGGGAATTTGACGATATGATTAGGTCTAAGTTGGCGCTGCCTAACTTAAAAAAAACTAGTTCATTAAACCCATACCAGCGTATTTAAGGAGATAGACAAAAGCGGCCGCGTAGTAACCTCCCGCGCAGAGGCTTTGATCCTATATTGTTTGCCCCATCAATATATTTGTCGATTTGCTAGGTCGGCTCTGCACGCCGCCTAGCATAGGCGCGCTCTACGCTGTCGTTTACCTCACTCGACCCATACATCTTCTTTTGAAACTAAGCGCCGGAGAATGCTCTAATCTGAACAGGTGCCATCAACGGCTACGATCAAACAGCCGAAAATCCTTCCTGCAAAGGATCGGCGCCAAAACCACACCAACCACGAAACCTGTTATATGGGCAAGGAATGCCACGCTACTGTACTCGGCTCCCCCCAAGAATACCGCCCCGAGTTGCAAAATAAACCAGATCCCAATGAATACTGCCGAAGGCCAACGATACCGCTTAAAGACCAGGATGTAGACGGGAACTAGGACGATTAAGCGGCCCTTGGGATATAGCATCAGATATGCCCCGATCAGCCCGGAAATCGCACCGCTCGCACCGACCATATGGATCTGGGATTGTTCGACCATCATAGAGGCCTGGACAATTCCGCTCGCGGCGGCGGAAACCAGGAACAGGCCAGAATACCGAACCGGGCCGATTGCATTCTCCACAGCCGGCCCGAACACCCAAAAAAACAGCCCGTTACCCAATAGATGGATCCAACCGCTGTGAATAAAAACGTGAGTAAGAAGTGTGGCCGCCACGGGCACATACCCGATATGGGAAGATGGTGCGCGATAACCAAACAGATGCGCGGGATTGAGGCCAAAAGCGAGAATCAATTGTTCACTCGCGAAGGAGTTAAGACGCTGCTGCCAGAGGAAAATCACCGTGATGCATACAATCAGAAACACGGTAACGATCGGCACATGTCTCAGACGCTGTCCATCTGCGATCGGTATCATATCTCATCCATACGGCAACGCCGGTGTTGGTGTTCCCGCACCCGATCATCCAGAGTGAATCAGTTTCCAAATAGATTTTCAAGCGGCATCGCATAGGTCAGAAGCAACGATTCCTCACCGGGATTGCGCTCATCCAGGCCCGCATTTGAAATATGATGGAAGGCCAAACCGAGCCGTGAAAAATCGTCGAATCTGTGTGCAAAGGCCACACCCGAGCGGAATTCGATCGCGTGACCGAGGTCCTTGCCATCGCCGTTGCCATAAATTCCGGCAGCGAAGTTAGGTGTAACTACGAAACGCCGGCCAAAAAAAATATCTATTGCAATCCCGCCATACCCGTATGTGCCTCCTTCCGCAGTCCCGGTCAAACCGAGGAAAGGGGTTAAAATCCAAAATTTCCGCTGCTCCGAGAACACATATTCAACCCTAAATTCGGCGGTCGTCTGATCGTCGAACATGTCGTAGATACCAACCCCAAAGCTCAGGAAAGCCGGCTCCTCTGAGCGGGCGTTGGCGGGCGGCACAACTACGCAAAGCGAGACCAGAGCCAAGATCGTCAGAACAATCACTGATCGCACGAAGCTCTCCCAGCTCGTTGAAGGTTGGGCAATCTTAATCACTGAGAATCTCACATCAAGGACGCAATCGGGATTTGAAATACTCCGTGGCGCGGATTAACGCGGCAAGGATTCCAGGTTCCATCGCCGAATGCCCGGCGGCTGAAACAACAACATACTTAGCACCAACCCAGGCTCGGGCCAATTCGTCCGCCGTTCGAATTGGACAGATTATATCATACCGCCCTTGGACGATAATTACCGGCTTTTGCAAGATCGCCGGCAGACCTTCGAGAAGGGCGTTTGACTCTAGGAACATATTATGGGTGAAATAATGTACCTCGAGCCGGGCAAGTGCCAACATCTGGTCTTCTGACGGAACCGGGCCAACCGTTTCTTCAACGGGATGGAGTGAGGAGCAAGCAGCCTCATAGCCGCTCCAAACTCGCGCCGCCGGCATATGCACGGCAGGATCCGGGTCATCCAGGATACGGCGGTAGGCGCCAAGTAGATTACCCCTGTCATATTTGGGTAAGTGCTCGAGCAGTTTACGATGCGCCTCGGGAAAGATTTGACCCATCCCATAGAGAAACCAATCGATCTCGGATCGCCGGCCGAGAAAGATCCCGCGAAGCACGAACCCTAAACAGCGCGCCGGGTATGACTCTCCGTAAGCTAATGCGAGCGTGCTCCCCCAAGATCCACCGAAGACGAGCCACTCCTCGATCGAGAGATGCGTGCGTAATGCTTCTATGTCAGAGACAAGATCAGCTGTGGTGTTTTCACGGGTATCAGCCACAGGCCACGACTTCCCAGCGCCCCGTTGGTCGAATAACACGATTCTATAGGCGCTGGGGTCGAAGAATCTGCGATGCGTTTTGGCTATGCCGGAGCCTGGCCCACCATGCAGAAAGATAACCGGTAGGCCATCCGGGTTACCCAGTTCCTCCCAATAGATTTGATGAATGCCGCCAACTGGAAGGTGACCAAACCGAGTTGGTTCGACATCCGGAAAAAGTATTTTACGGGTCACGTGATGCTCATTTCCATGGTCACTGCACTCTCTCCGGTCTTATCAGAGGCTCGTTCAGGCGTCACGCAGCCTCATAAAGCGCTACTAAAATTTTCTTGTCGACAATTGACCATCCTAAAGACGGTAAACGCCATACAAGTGGGCCCACCAAATGAGACAGACCGGAAGGCAAGAAAAGTACCGCCTTGATCCCAACAACACGGACTGGTGCTCTTCACTTAGCGCGAAATCGGGCGAGCTGGGGAGTCAAATTCGTCCACATCATGCCTTAGGTGGACGGCCGACTTAGACGTCACCACGGCCGGCCACTGCAAACTTTCTATGCTCTATAGATCAAGACACATAAAGTTACTGTCCATACTCCGGTCTCTACGACTAGTCAAAGCGGGGCTCCGATCCCCTTTTAGCAATGACGCTAACAATGCATCCATCGATCACATGGCTCGACAATGTCTAAGGCTCTTTCTCCACACCATAGCAATAGGAAACCCCGGACTTTCGTAATTCCGAACCCTACGCACCCGACGGCAAGTGACTGCAACGCCCCTTCCTGGAGTAATTACTGACTAGAACCCCACCCGATCGAACGTCTGTGCTCTGATTGGATTAAGAATAGTCATCGATTGCGGAGACAGCGTGGCCTATTTTAGGTCATTGGCCTTATCACCGTTTTCGGGTCTATATTTTTCTGGAGGTCTGCCAGTCCCTTGAAAGTTTCCAATTTGCCTATTGCAGCCATGTCCTGACCACCTTAATTAACAGGCTGTCTATCTCAAATTTGGGCCGCATCGGAGCGCCGATCTTCATTTTTATTATTGCGGAGTAAATTTAGCCGTCGTTATAGCACGATGGAATCATCCAAGCGCTATTTGGCGGGGTAACGCATGTGCGCGTGCGGAAATGGAACCCATGCACAATCCAACCGAAGTCACGACAAATCATCCAGTACAATTGGAATCACCTAACGCGCGAGCATGAGACCCAGACGCTGGATCCTACCCATGACCACCAAATACCTCGAAACCTGGCACGAATATCGGAGCCAAACCGACAAACAACGCAAAATTTCTCAGTTTTCCGTGCTTAAGAAGAATATGCACTCGAATATAGCATTACGAATCCTAACATCAGCGCCAGGACTGTTACTGTTGCTATTGATGTCATTAGGAAGCCAGATTCTTCAAGGCTGCTCAATTAATCCGGCGACCGGTGAACAAAACTTCACGGCCTTCATGCCCCCAGAAAAGGAACTGAGAGAGGGGCGCAAAGCTGACCCGCATATACGCAGGCAATTTGGTGGTGCCTACACGGACGCAGCTCTCTCTGCCTACATCACCGGCATCGGTCGAAGACTGGCTGCACAATCAGAATTGCCAAACCTGAAGTTCACCTTCACAGTACTGAACAGTCCAGACGTGAACGCCTTCGCTCTACCCGGCGGGTTCGTCTACGTCACGCGTGGCCTTCTGGCACTCGCCGACAATGAGGCGCAATTGGCGGGAGTACTTGCGCATGAGATCGGTCATGTGACCGCACGCCATGCGGCCCAACGTTACAGTCGGACGGTAGTCGCACAGATCGGACGCGTCTTTGCTCGCCTCGCCGATCAACCAATCCTCGACTCCGTTCTAAGCACGGGAGGACAGATCTATCTGTCCAGCTATTCGCGCGAACAAGAATTTGAGGCTGATCATTTGGGCGTGCGTTACCTAATACGAGCCGGATACGATCCAACGGGCGTGGCTGCCTTCCTAACCAAAATGCGCCAACACGCTATCTTAGAGACGAAGCTAGCTGGCTCGAGACAAGACCCTGATCGATTTCAACTCCTCGCGACGCATCCACGCACTATGGACCGAGTTCAGCGTGCGATAAAAAAGGCACAGGACGAGGGCGGCAAGCCGGGACGGGTTGGTCGGGAGAGCTATCTCGAACAGATCGATTCACTACTTTACGGAGATGACCCCGAACAAGGAGTTATACGCGGACGTACATTCATTCATCCAAAAGTCGGTTTTCGATTCACGGTACCGGTGGGCTATAAGATGTTAAATACGCCAGCGGCGTTGCAGATTTTCGGCACTGAGCCGGTCCGGATCGCCGTGGACCACTTACGGGTGCGTCCATCCACCAACGCGGTAGACTTTCTAACCAGTGATTGGGCGGCCTCGATCTCGCTGCAGAATGTAGAACGCATCAACATAAATGGGCTTATTGGAGCCACCGGCACCAGAGTGGTCCGTGGTAAGAAAGGGCCCATTACCCAGCGTCTCGTCGCGGTGCGCCTGGAGCATGATTCAATAGTGCGTTTTCTATTCATGACACCGTCTAGAATCAGCCCTTCGATCAACCACGCACTCCGAAGAATGACATATAGCCTCGAACGTCTACCCGCAGAAATGCCACCTTTAAAGGCTGCCCGTATTCGCGTGCACCGTGTTGGGCCTCGTGATTCAGTTGAGACTATGGCCCTTCAAATGCCAGTTGGCCCTCAAGCCGAACGCCGGTTCAGAGTCCTAAATGGTATCGCTGATAGTGAGGCCGTGCGTCCAGGGATGCTAGTTAAGCTTGTTGACGAGCCGCAGCCCTGAG
>PBMU01000026.1 GCA_002722775.1 Rhodospirillaceae bacterium | reverse complement strand
TCGGTTCGGCTGGAGGAGTTCGAATTGAGCTACGACATATCCAATGTGGTGAAAAATATGGACAAGTCTGGTCGTTTCAGTCGACGAAGGCCACTCCTACGTCTTATTTGCGAAAGCCTTTTCTGACTAGATCCAGAAGTTTCGCTAAGCCTTCGTCTAAATCAGGACCAGGGTGTTTGATTTCCCAAGACCCGGGGGCGGTCTCTTGTGGCCGGGTCTGCGGCATCAGCAATTGAAGCAGATGAATCCTTGATGGGCAAAACGCGTCAAGCGAGCCTCTACAGCATTGTTCCCTGGCCGGAGCGGACATAAAGCATTGCAAAACAACCGGGATATGCAGCGGAAATCTTCTCTTTCTCTGCTCCCCCCAGTAGCATGGTGCGTGCGGCGTCGATGTGAACATATTCGAGACGGCGATTGTTTCGCGTCTGCGTTGTAATGTCGGCCGACAGGACCGGTTCTGATTTATTCATGCCGCAAAGGTCGGTGGCCCGAAGAGCATCATGATCTTCTTAGCCGCTGCCAGCAACAAATCGTCTTGGGCAACGCCCGCGGTAAATTGACAGCCAATCGGCAAACCGGAGGCCTCCGCGTGAAATAATGGAAGCGTGATCACCGGGTTACCGGCAAGGGTCCAGGCCGAATTAAAAGCCGCGTCTCCCGTGCTGTCTAGAGTCGCGGGCGCCACTCCCGAAGCGCTTGGAGATATTACGATATCCACATCACCAAAGGCGCCAGCAAGCCCCAATCGCAGGCCCGCTAGTTCCTGAAGAGCACTTTGGTATTCTCGCCGACACACCCGCTCGCCGTCGGCAAGCCGGCCATTGCGCAAAACCGAGCTTAAAAGATCAAGGTGTTTCGTCCGCTCGAAGGCGATACTGCGCCGAAATTCATAACCACTAATCAGCCTGTGAAGAACCTGAAGACGAGATACCTCTAGGTCGAGTTGAATATCCGCTACCCGCGCACCAGAGGCAGAAAGCGTTCTGGTAAAATCTTCGATTAAATCTCGCACCTCAACGTCCGCCGTCTCCCAGGGAGGGGCGCGGAGAACCCCGAAAGACAGGGCAGAAAGATCGGCATCACAGATCTTGTCGACCTTTTCTTCCAGAAGAAGTTTACGTAGCAGACCGATATCATCCACTGATCGGGCCAGGATACCCAGTGTGTCCATAGACGGCGCATTGGCCAGGATCCCGGTCTTGTCAAAATCCCCATACGTGGGTTTGTAACCCAGTACGCCGCAATAAGACGCCGGCCGGACCACTGATCCCGAGGTTTGGGTCCCCAGACAAATGGGCACCATATAGTCCGCCACTGCCGCCGCCGAACCTGAAGATGACCCTCCTGGCGTATGCCGTGTGTCTTTGGGGTTCCGTGTCGGCCCCGGGTTCCGGTGGCCAAGTTCCGTGGTAACAGTCTTGCCCATGAATACGCATCCAGATTCCCGAAGGATGGCGATTGAGCCACCTTCACGAACGGCCGGTGCAGGGTCATGAAAATCAGTCCCCATCATTGTTGGCAGACCAAAAACATCGATAATGTCCTTCACACCAATTGGTATAGATGGTCGACCGTCGCAGCGAATGCGCTCCTCGACATCACCGATCACCTGTTCATTTATATATGCCCAAGCTCGGATTTCTGGTTCACGTTGGCGTATACGCTCCTGGCAGGACGTGATCCATGCAACCGTCGAAAGCTCGCCCGCCTCAATCTGACTTAGTGCTTCCGTCGCGGTCAAAGTGTAAGGGTCAGTGTTCATGGAACCACCTAAGCCTTGAACCCTATCTCGAACAATGGTTTGTCGTCGATGATCCGCTGGTAGGACAGACGGTGGAGGTCTATGCTTTGATACTCGCCATGCAAAAGCAGCTCGGTGAGCGCGCGACCGACCGCCGGCCCCTTCTGCAAACCGGCGCCAGAAAAACCGACGGCTACGATGAAATTCTCCAAGCCGCCAATCCACGGACCGATGATAACGTTACCGTCAAACTGGTTCATCGCGTAGTGGCCGGCCCAGCTTCTCTGGACCTTCAGCGTTGAGAAGGCCGGCACTCGTCGGGCCAAAGCTGGCCACATCACCTTTTCGAAATACGCGTGTTCGCGTGCACCAATTTCCCAAATAAATTCGCCTGCTACGTCCTGGCGGGTCATACCAGTCGCGAAACCGCCACCCTCCGTACGGAAGGATATGTCACTCGGATCCTTAATCAACGGTGTGGGTCCAATATTTTCCATGGTTTCGAAATAAAATGTGGGACGCGACAGGGGAACTACTGGAACATCCATGCCGACCATCCGGCAGATCGCAGGCGCCCAAGCGCCTGCTAAATTAACCGCCGTCTCTACGTCTAGGGTACGACCCGACTTCAACACCACTCGACGCACAGCCACATCGTCATGCTCAAGCCCAACGACCCTGTCTTGAATGTACTCCACCCCAAGACTGATCGCTTTGCGGCGAAACCCCATCACCGCCCCGTACGGGTCTACGAAACCGTCTCGTGGGCCGTGCAAACCAGCGTCTATATCGTCAACATTGAGGAACGGGAAACGTTTCGTGAGCGTCGCGCGGTCCAGGATTTCGTTAGCGACGCCGTTGGCCCGTTGGATACGCCAATTGTGTTCCATCTCCGACACTGCCTTCGAACCAGCGACGAGATGGAGGTATCCAAGCTCGCGGAACGGAAATACACCCGGCTCACCATCCACGTCCAAAAGATGTGCAAAATCCTCATAGAAGGACCGGCCATAAAGCGACATCTCTATATTCTCGGCAATGCCGTACATCCGCCGCACACCTCCCGCGGAACGCGGCGCCGCCGCCCATTCGTAGGTCGGGTCGGGTTCGATGACGACCAAGTCAGCGGCATGCCCCGCCATCGCCATGTGATAGGCGAGCGAAGATCCCATTATGCTACCGCCAATAACGGCAATTCCGGCCATGACCTACTCCCACAAAAGCTAACTCTTCAATAAACGAGTTTCAGACTAGGCCCAATCCTTGCCAGCGGCTATCGCTGGCTCAATAGGCAAACACAAAGAAGAACGTTTGTTCACCGATAACCACAACTTTTTAAACTGCGTATTATATACCTCAAAAATAGTACCATTTTTTAGGCATAATCAATGATGTCGCCCGACCAAACAATTTCTCAGTGGCCCCGCTTGAATGAATATATATTGTATAATAATGCAATTATGATAATATATAACATAAAATACCCTTATATTTTCATTTGTACAATTTTATTCTCATTTTTTCTATACATAGGACTTAATATTGCTATCCTCATTAAAATATCCGGCATAACCCGGAAAATAGAGCCTGAGGTGATCCGGTGATTTATTTGAAGTGGTGGGTGCTCACTTTCCCAAAATTACCGCGCCATACATATCAGTGTCTAACAATCCCAATTGACGTGACAATACCGTGCAGCGTCATTGGGTCTATTTGTCGTCCCTGATGGGAGCATTCCTAGCCATATCAACTATAAGATCTGAAGCAAACCGAAACGCTGCCCCGCGTTGGTTCTGCTTTAGAGGCACCAATGTGACCGACGGATAGAATGGACAATAACTTTGCCCAAGTCGAGTGTGACCCCATGGCTCTGCCAGTTGAATAGTTGGAACGCCAAGCGCTCCGGCTAAATTGGAATTGATATTGTCAATTGATACAATAAGATCAAGCGCACTAATTAAATTTGCCAGTTCATCTAATTCATTATATAAATCTATCCCCTCAACTTGATAAATCGAACAACTTAGCAACCTATTTATTCTATCAATTTCTTTTGAATCGCAATCGTATTGTAACGAGACGAAATGCACGCACGCTTGGTCAAGGATTGGAGCCCATTCTTCGATCGCGGTCTGATACAAGCCTTCCGCATCGTAAGATCCCGTGCGCCAAGAGATACCGACCACTGGTCGTCCGCGGAAATTATCAGCCAAAAAACGATTCCAATACACCGTCCGGCCTAAGTCAGCACGAAGATAACCGTTATGCTTTGGGAATTCGCCAAAGGTTGGCCGATAGTGCCGGCATACGCTTCCAAAAGGAGCTTGAAAATCTATCTTGGAGATTAGCTCAGGCGAGTGAGGCCATTCTGAACGAGAAATCACGGTCGCCTCTGGAAACGAACGTTCAAATAACGCCCTAAGACGCGGATCGGCTTCGATCACAACGCGTTCCGCATCCGCGATAATGTCTCGAAACGCATTGGCGTAAAGGATTTCGTCCCCTGGCCCTTGGTTACGCCAAAGAAGGATTGTTCGCCCCCGCAAGGTTTCGCCGCGCCACATTGGTTGCGAAAAAGGTGGCACACCATGTCGCAATTCACGTTTTTTGGAAGCTTCGTAAAGCCACCACCCCCGATTTAAATTTCCCATTGCCAGATGGACGAAAGCCAAATTACCCAATACTCCTTGTAGTGGGCGAAGTGCTTTTAGGGAGCGGTCATCTTCACCTACGCTGGTTCTCCCCGCCACCAGTTGGATCAACAGATCCAATTCCTGACGAAGGCGGTTAGGCTCCGCTGCGCCGACGGCCTTCCCGTAAGTCATAACTAGGCTGTTGATCCATCTGTCCACCGCTGGTGGAGGAGATGTGAAAAATTCCACAAGTCGTAATTTTGGCAGAAATTGTATAAGCCGGTTATTACCGATAAACTCCCTGAAAATAGGAAAGTCTGCCATAGAAAACCAGATTTCTCCGGCAGTAAATTCAGATTCGATCTGCGACATTGCCGGGTCTAACAGTTGCTCAAGCGACCAAACTGTCCAATCAGGCAAGCAGACCCGCCGGGCGATATCAGAGAGGACTTCCAAGGTATTTGGTCCACCCAGCAATATAATCCGATTGTTCTCGCCGGTTGAAGGGAGTCCCACCCAAGTGTCTCCAAGGGAAATGGTAAGGCGTCTGTCCAAGAATTTGGACACAACGACCGATGATGTGTCATTAAAATCAGCATCTGAAGATCCGGGCGAACGGCTGAAATCTCTAGAATCTTCCAACGGTACACGAGCGCGTTTGGCGATCTGCCCGACCTGTTCTCTGAGAGGATCTGGGTGCTTTGCGTCGAGCAGGTCGTTCAAAAATCGGTGTCTACCCGATTTGTTATAAAACCCATCGAGTTCCAAACCCTTAGTTTTTCTCTCTACGAAGTCGGCGAGCGCTATTAGCAAGTCATCCCGGCACCTAATGTCACATTCAGGCAATTCGCGAGCAACAAGCGTCATGTTGGCATGCAGATAGGACAATTCCAACGCTGGGCGGTTTAACCGTATCGCCTCTATGACGATGCTGCTTCCTAGGGATAGGAACACGTCAGCAGCCCGGATCAAACCCATTCCCGGAATATTACCAGATACGACCGTCACGCGGTCCGGTAAACAGCAATTGGCAGCCAAGGATTCGGCCGTCATGGCGAAATGGCGTCGACCATCAGACCGCAGGTAACGCCGAGGATGATCGTGCAAGATCAACCGGATACCCTGGACGGACAGAATGGCGTCGATCGTTCGCTCAACCTCTGCACCCCAAACGTTGTAAATGGAGTCAATCAAGAAAATGACCACACGAAGTGAATCTTCACTTGGTAGATCCGGTTTTGGATAGGGGAGACGACCAAGTTCGTTGACCCAACGTTCGCTATAGCGCGCACTGCCGACGATCGCCATTGTCTCCGGGTCATTAGAAGACGAGACACTCAACCATTGATCTAAGGCGAACCGATTAGAAAATAAATAGCCACTATATATCGGTTCGGCGGCGCGTCTCGGTAGATCATTGAATGTCAAAAGGTCGGTGCGTTGAAGCACGTTGAGCACGGCACCCTCACCATGGGGAAGCCCCAAGAAAGGTACCCCTAATTTCCTAAACGCGGGGCCGAATTCCCTATAAACCGATTCTTCAGAGCCATCCGCGCAAGCGACAGTCTTTGGACCCTCAACAATCATTCTCCTCGCGATGTCTTCGAAGATCATGTCCGTTCCCCCCGTCGGAGCTAGATCTCCTAGTCGAAATATTCGTAGGCGTGGACATGACTCAAGGAACCGAGCCCTAAAGTCTGATTCCGGTAGGTCGACATCGGCCTTAACGACGGATGCAAAAAACCCAGAGCGCTGCACCCATTCGGCTATCACCGGTGTGAAATGGTCAAGGTCGATGAAGTGGCGGACAAAAACGATTAGATGAAATTTTGCATTGGTGCGGATTTCCCTGCGATGGACATCTAGTTCTGGCAATTCCACTCCCACGGGGGATGGAATACGTTTGGCGAGTGACGCCGTCTGCGCTGCGGAATCTAGAAGTTTCGCAGCATCTCCACAGTGCAAAGCGGCTGATGCTAAGAAAGCGCGTCGTGCGTCCGCAAACCGGCCAGTGCCGGCTAAGTAAGTTGCCCAGTCTGATAAAAGGTTTGCGTTGGGTTCCCCCTCCTCTAGAAACTCGTTAATGACCTGAACCGCTTCGCGCGTGCGCCCTGTCTCGTGACGTGCGCGGGCCCTGATTCTCGCCGAGTAAGAGTTTGCGATCGCCGTATTCTCAAGAATCCGATCGACCTCGTCGATCGTATCTTGTCCATCTTTGGATTGGTCCAGAAGCATTCCAGCATATATAAGCTGAGATTCCTGCAAGTTTGGATCGGTAATGAACGCGCGTTTCGCATACTGGACACCTCTACTATGCTGAGACAATCGAGGGGCAATTGTTGCTATCTGCAGCCAGTCAGTCGCAGTGTCAGGCTTCAGAATGGCGAGCCTTTGACATTCCAAGATCGCGTGCGTCCAATTCCGCATTTCGACGCGAAGTTCAAGCAAAACAGAGAGTATTTTGCGATTTGTCGGCTCTAATCGCCTCAATGCGTCAGCAGCTCGGAGGGCGTTTAGCGTCTCGCCATTTTTGCGGCTATGGTTAAGCGCCGCCAGATGGCCTTTCACGGCGTCCGGGTCTTTCATTGAACCATTGTCTTTACACACAATACATGCGGGAGGGCACACCCAGATTTACAGGGTGCCCTCAAACTATCCGCTGGAGTGCAAATTGGGTACCGTAAGTATCGGTCGAAGATGGCACTGCTCAATTCAAGTTTCAACGACTAAAGAAGATGACTAGATGCAAGCTCCGCCGGCAAGAGGGCGATGCACAAATTCGACGCCCGAAACTTTGGAAAAGATCTCACATTCGTCCCGAATGACATCGACACTTATCAAGGAATCAATATACGTTCAAATAATAACACATGCCGGCGAAAGCCAATGGTTGAGGGAAGCCGGACCTCTGTCTAAGCGCCACATAGGCCAGAGACCCCTACCAAGGCTAACGCAAATCCAAGGAGAACAGCTCCAACATGTTGAATGAAGCGACGAAGCGGAACCTGCGGCGTAAAAGTTTCTATGTGGACGAAGTCCAAATCAAAAACGGCACTCCGCTCTTCAGTTGGATCGATCTTAATTTGACGGAACTTTGCAACAGACTCTGCGTTTTCTGTCCTCGTGCAGACCCGGACCTTTATCCCAACCAAAGCCTAAACATGAGCATGGATCTCGTTAGACGCATAGCTAGCGAACTGACAAGTCTCGATTACAATGGCGTGGTAGTGCTTTGCGGCTTCGGTGAACCCATGCTGCATCCAGAATTAAACAGCATCGTAAAGGCTTTCGGCGATAAAATACGCGTCGAACTTGTTACTAACGGTGACAGGCTCACATCTCAAGTTGCTTCTCAACTTTATGCTTTGGGCCTCGATTACTTCGTCGTGAGCATGTACGATGGACCAGAGCAGCGTGAGCACTTCTACAAGATTTTTCGAGATGCTTCGATCTCACCAGATAAGTTTATCCTTAGAGACCGTTGGCATTCCGAAGCGGATGACTTTGGCCTGAAGTTAACTAATCGAGCCGGGACTATTGATGTTGGCAAGCAAGACCCCATTCCGCCAGCGCACCCCTGTTATTATCCTGCCTACTCAATCACTCTGGACTGGAATGGCGACGCGCTACTTTGCGTTCAAGATTGGAACAAAAGGGTTAAAGCCGGAAACGCTTACGCTCAGAGTTTGATGGAAATTTGGACGTCCCCGACACTTAGTAAATATAGAAATAGGCTTTTTGAAGGAAAACGGACAATGGCCCCGTGCAAGAACTGCAATGCTGACGGAACCCTTCATGGGTTCAACCATCGGGATGTCTGGCTAGACGCTCGGGCACCTGTCCGTACGAAAATGGAAGCGACCAATTGACTACATAGTTAATAGTTATTACCTACAGGCGAATTAATACGGTCGAAAAGTGGCTTTTGCTGCAGGAAATAGCGGCGTAAGCGGTTGGGAACATTTCCATAGAGATGATATGACAACCCAAATTAACACGTCCTTTGGAACGTTCCGTGTCCTAATCGTGGACGATGAGCCGGACATGCACGCGGTAACGCGTCTTAGCTTACGTGGAATAAATTATAAGAACCGACCCATAGAAATGCTGGGTGCCGCGAGCGGAAAAGAAGCGGTACAAGTGATGCTACAGCAACCTGATGTCGCGGTGATCCTGCTGGACGTGGTGATGGAAACGCAAACCGCCGGACTGGACGCGTGTCACGCTATTCGCTCAGAACTCGGAAACGACAAGGTCCGTATCATTCTGAGAACCGGTCAACCCGGTCAAGCGCCAGAACGCCAGACTATCGATAATTTTGATATCGACGGGTATCTGGGAAAAGCGGATTTAGATGCAACTCGGCTTTATTCGGCTGTCCGAACGGGGATAAAGGCGTGGGACGAATTAGTTCAATTGGAGCGGTTGCAACATTATCTGAAAATCATCAACGAGCGCTCCGTTGCGCTTCACTCCTATGACCCTTTGCCAGTCACGCTCACACATATTCTGGAAGCAGGCCTCGAAATATGTCGTGCGCCACTTGGTGTCCTTGTTCTGGACACGTTGGAAGAAAGCGGCAACCCGCAACACCATTGTGTCCATCTCGCTAGTTCAGTCAATGACATAAGCGTGCAGGCCGATGTGGAAAAGTTACGCAATGATGTCATGAAAGAATTCACCACACGACGTTTAGAACGGCCGGAGTTTTTTGGGGATGGCTGGTTATTACCGCTGAATCTCCACCATGAACTCGGTTACGGTTGGTTATATTTAGAAGCAAGTGCGCTGGATGAGGCCGCTGAATACGCCCTTAGACTGCTCGGCGAACACGCTTCCAACTCCCTCTATTCTTCCGTTGCCGAGCGGATGTTGAGTGGGCAGGGCGACGTGACCGATTCCATAGCGATCTAATCCACGACACTCTCCAAGAGCACCAAACCAGAACTATATTTTGCGATGAGATAACGATGACTGCGGCAGAGTCTCCATTCGACCAAAATCAGGCTCGGACCGCGCTTATCGTAAGCACTATGGCTTTCACTGTATGTTTTGCTTGTTGGGTGTTCAACGGGGTTCTTATTGCCCATCTGGTCGGCAGTAACGTAATACGTTTTGACACCACTGAAATTAGTTGGCTGCTGGCGACACCAATTTTCACAGGTGCAGTCAGCCGAGTTCCCCTCGGGATGCTTACCGACCGATTTGGCGGACGCATTGTCTTTTTTTGCCTAATGTTGGTCACTGCGGTTCCGCTATACTTGGTTTCTCACTCTGAGGAATTTTACGAATTTCTTTTCGCAAGCTTGGGTTTTGGTCTCGCGGGTGGCGGCTTTGCTGTTGGGGTTGCCTACGTAGCGAGTTGGTTCGAAAAGGAAAAACAGGGAACCGCTCTTGGTATTTTTGGAGCTGGAAACGCGGGTGCGGCCATCACGACATTGCTAGCGCCATCAGCACTATTGTGGCTCACCGACGCGGGTGCCGATCCAGAGGGGTGGCGCGTCCTGCCCCAGCTCTACGCAGGAATTCTCGTGGCAACGGCTTTTTTGTTCTTAACCATGGGCCGGGAACGGAAAGCGCCGCCGGCTGCAGAACAAAGTTTTAGGGCGCGGATCTCACCTTTGTTCAGCCTGAGAGTCTGGCGCTTCGGTCTTTATTATTTTTTTGTATTCGGAGCCTTCGTGGCTATCGCGCAATGGCTAGTGCCATACAGTATCAGTGTTTACCAAATTTCTTTGGTCCAGGCGGGCCTGCTTGCCGCCGTATTTAGTCTGCCATCCGGCATAATTCGCGCGGTCGGTGGCTGGTTGTCCGACCGGTTCGGCGCTCGCAACGTAATGTATTGGGTATTTATGAGCTGCGCTATAATTTGCACAATCCTATCCATCCCACGAATGGACATATTTTCTCCAGGACCGAGTATCTTAGCCCAGAGGTCGGGGACGATAACCAAAGTCACCCCAAACACTATAACCATCGACAGCCTTGTCTATGAAATGCGCGCGCCGGTGTCTGCCATCCCCGCTGAGCTTGATACTGGAAGCGCAGTAATGCCGCGAATAACGCAGTGGCACAACCCGCTGGTTGAAGCAGGTGACAAAGTTTCTAAACGTCAACTTCTCGCCGAGGGGACTACCAATATCTATTACCCGGCCAACATTTGGATATTCGTTTTCCTTGTTTTTGTATTTGGCGTGGTCACCGGAATCGGCAAAGCAGGGGTCTATAAATTTATTCCAGACTATTTCCCCAACAACGTTGGGGCGGTTGGCGGCATGGTTGGATTAATAGGCGCAATGGGCGGCTTCATTTTACCACCCATATTCGGTTTGTTGCTTGACCTCACTGGCTTGTGGTCCAGTACCTGGGCGATCCTGGCTGTCATTTCGGTCGCTTGTCTTATTTGGATGCAACGAGTAGTGCGCCGAATCTTAATGGTCGAAGCGCCAGATCTCGCTCGGCTGGTTGAGTTCAGTCCACGTCACACGCTGCCTCCTCTCATCGCAGATGCGGGCATCGACAAGGATCTAGAGACGGTTTTGTCGCGCGTGCCTTTGTTTATCAACTTGCCTCACGAGGAATTAGCGCGTGTAGCGGAGATAGGCCAGTACATTTCCGTTGGTAAGGGCCAAACCGTCTTCCTCGAAAACGATCCAGGCGATACCGCGTACGTCATTCTTGTGGGGCAAGTAGATATTTGGCGGGCCGGGACTGAAGATACCGCCGATGTGGTTCTCGCGTCGCTTCAATCCGGGGAAGTCTTTGGCGAGCTAGCCCTTATCGACGGCGAACCACGTTCAGCCTCGGCGGTTGCCACGGAAGATTGTGAATTTTTCATAATTGATCGTGACAATTTCATCCAAATGTTGTCGGGGACCCCGCGCATGATTGGTGACTTCATGGTGAACTTGTCAAGCCGGTTAAGGGATACCAACGCAGCTTTCTTTGAAGCCACCATCGAGCAGGAAAGAGTTCGTTCCGCTGGTGAACTCGAGCGCCACCGACAGATTAGTCAGATGGTCGCCGGCGTCGCCCACGAAATCAACACGCCAATCGGAATAGTCAACCATGCCGCCAGCATAATCGTTGAGGACTTAGGCCTCGAAAATCTCGATACCCTCGCAAAGGATGATCAAGCGAAGCTAACGCTTAACGATACGGCAGAAGCAGTGAAATTGATACAAAACAACATCGCCCGAGCCGACACTTTGATCCGGTCCTTCAAAAATCTATCGATCCATCAAGCCTCGGATCAACGGGAAACGATTGGGCTCGTGACCCTGACTCAGGAGGTTCTGGAACTATACGAAATCAAAGCCAAGAGTTCCGGAATCACGCTCCAGTTCGAAAACCGGCTTGGCGCCAATAACAACTGGGACGGCTTTCCCGGCCTCTATTCTCAAGTGATCCTAAACTTGTTGGAAAACGCCGCCCATTACGGTTACGGACCGGACGGTGGCGGCGCTATCGACATCGTCCTAGACATGACCGGATCCGGTCAGTTCCAGGTGTCCATCACGGATTACGGACGCGGCATCAACACCGCAGAGCTCGCCCGAGTATGGGAGCCATTTTATACTACGAGCCGTCATACTGGCGGCTCCGGCCTTGGCCTAGCGATCGTGCGCAACATCGTGACTGGATCGTTCGGTGGGAAAATTGACATATTTTCCGAGGCGGACGACGGAACGCGCGTCTGGTTTGAATTCCCCGTATCAGCCCCAAAATAAACTTAGACTAAGAAAAGATAGGGAATCTTCTTCATGTCCAACGAACTGCCTGTGATCGACCATGCTGGGGTGTTGGAAGATGTTAACGGCATACCGGGCTGGGTCACGGCGGAGCCTGCAGGCGGCACGATTGGAACTCCCTATTCGTGCAGCTTCTGTGGCGTAGGTGATAACGGTTTTCTGCAATCCATGCGTTCAGGCACAACCGAGCTCAGTTCCGACTTCGGTGGTGAAAACACACATTACGCTGGTGGTACGAGTATAACAGAGCGATCCGTTAAGCAGATAGTGCCGACCGGTGGATGCGTAAAGCTGAAACTCTCAATGGCGTCTCAGCGCCCGGCCTTCCCAATCCATATCGCGCCCAGCGTCCGCGAAATTGATGGGAGTCGCAGAACCATATCATATCACGAAGCGATCGAAAGGTTCGCGGCGCTGCAACTAGCACACCGCGGAAACCTTGGGAGAACCCTGTTTTATGCGTGTGGCCAAATTGACTATTTTTCGATTTTCGCAATCCAGGAAGTCTTCCGCCTTTTGGGCGTTCGGAATCTCACCGGTAATGCCGAACATTGTCTTAACGCCGGTGCGGTCCATAACGAAATTTTAACCGGTCAAGAAGGTCCATTCCTGACCATTGATCAAAGCATCACTGGAACTGATCGATTCTTCCTGTTCAATGGTTGGAACGGCCTAGTGACGCATCCGCCTGTCTATCGTGCAATTGCTAAGCGCGAGGATTTGGACGCTTATCTTATCGAAGTCGCCGTCACAGAAACAGCTATCGATCTTGCAAAAAAGCTTGGACCGGAGCGAGTGCTGCTAATTAAACCACGGTCCGATCCGCATCTAGCGTTGAGCGTTGCACATGAATTGTTGGACGTACACGGTGACGCAATAGAAAGCCGCTTTATCGAACATTTTTCCGACATCGACAGTTTCGAGCAATTTTCGGCTTTTGCTCGACAAAGCAGGTTCGAACCAAGGTATGTCGCGAGCCGAATTGCGCCCGAAGAAGGATATGAGGAGCGTCTGGAGAACGGGATACGACTGATCGCCCAAAAACTAGCCAACCAAAGGACAGTGCCAATCAACATACCGTCCGTAGGGCTATCGCAGTCGAGTGGCGTGGTGGCGCATTGTCTGTGGGGATCCGCGCTCGGCATGCTCGGTAAATATGGCCTTAAGCCAGATGGCCAGCCAGCCGGTGGTACTCTTAGGGTGCCAGGCCAAATCAACGCAGAAAGCGAAGTCCAAGGACTATCGCGAAAATACTACATGGGAAGAATTCCAATCGAGGAAACCGCTGAGGCCGCGCGACGCATGGGTCTTCCCGAGAACGCGTATCAAGGAGTGATCGAGGACGAACCGCGCGCCGCTTTGGACTATGCTCAATCAGTTCTCGATACTGATGAATTGTTTGTGTTCATGGGCACGCAGTTCGAAGCCAATATGATGGATCGTCGACGTTGGATCGCAAAACTAAAGGATCCCCGCTGCAGGATCGTGGTTATAGACCCCATCCCAGATCCCTTCACATTGGAGTTCGCAGACCTCATTATTCCAGCGCCGCCTCACATTGCTTCGACCAAGCTTTACCAGAACGGTGAATGGAAGCTTTCTTTATCGGTTCCAGGCAAACATGCGCCACCCGAGACACGTTCCGACGCCACTATCATCTATGACATGATGGCTGCCATAACACGGCTCCTTAAGTCGGACGAAAGTCAGCGTGAAGATCATCCCGATTTAGCGAGCCACCTTACCTCCGGTTACTTGGAGGGGCGCTTTGGTGCTGGGCTTCGAAGAATCAACGGAGAGGTTGACCGTGATCAACTTTGGCGGCGCGTGCAGGACTACATGGCTGGCGGGCGAGGCCCGCTTTATTGTCGCCCCGAGCACTCAAATGGCAAGCCCATTGAATGGCGAGAATTGGTCGAAGAAGGCGCCGTGATTTATGGCGGTGTCGGCGTCAAACGTTACACGCTCGATTACGACAAGCCGGATCAACGGCCTTTCGCTGATATTTTCCGTGAGCCACGGGACTTTTCTTTTTTTGTGCCAACAGAGGACGATCTCCATATTCCTCACGGTATGATTCTGAATTCTGGCCGATCGTCTATGTCATCAGATCGGAAGGCCATTCAATTCGCTACGGCGAGCTTCAACTCCGGCAAAGCAACCCCGTTGGTTAACATGCCGGATGAGAACCCCTGCCACATCTCACCGTTTCTTGCTAGAAAACTCGGAATTGTGGAAGGCGACCGCATCCGAATAACGGGGCGAGGCAATGGTGCCACGATAGATTTTCCAGCGGTGATTACCGACCGTGTCAAAGGAGAGACCGCCTATGTCAGTTTTCACAAAAATCGAGCCCAAATCGAGGATGGTGTTTATGTCAACGACGTGACTACGGCAGTAGAACGTTGCTCCTATTGTTCACAAACCAGCGTAAAATCGAGTTTGGTGCTTTTCGAACGGGTTCCGGCGGCGAGACACAAGCCCGATGGCTTGGCCACGCCAACCATCGTCAGTGGTCTGCGCGGTTCCGGACAGGGTCTGGACACGACCCAGATCGATACCCGCACCGAGCTCCCGATTTGGTCCGGCCAGGACACACCACTTTACGTTAATGAAATAATTCAGGAGACGCATGACGTTTACACATTTCGCCTCCAAGGGGATCCACTTTGCCGCTTTAACTATTTGCCAGGGCAATTCTGCTCGCTCGTACTCAATATCGACGGCAAGAAAGTTGTCCGTTCCTATACGATTTCGTCGACCCCGACGCGCCCTTATATTCTGGAAATCACGATTAAGCGGGTGCCAGACGGCCTGGTTTCAAACTGGTTGCCAGACAATCTAAAGACCGGAGACAGGATCGAGGCCGCTGGCCCAAAAGGAAAATTCCACCTCGTGCCCGGCGCCATCCCTAAGAAAGTCTTATTTTTGGGAGCTGGAAGTGGCATCACGCCAGTTATGTCAATGTCACGGTGGCTCTGCGATGTCGCGGCGGATGTCGATATCCAGTTATTTAATTCCGTGCGATCCCCGGACGACATCATCTTCGCCAAAGAGTTTGATTACATGGTCGAGCGGTATCGGATGTTTACGTCGGCTCAGATCTCAGGCACACGCGGCTCTCGAGGTGATTGGCAGGGGTTGGCAGGGCATATTAGCCGACCCGCGCTGGAGTTAGTTTCGCCAGATCTAATGGAGCGCGAGGTCTTCATGTGTGGCCCGCAAGGATTCATGGGTGTTACGCGCGACATTCTGGACGAAATGGGCTTCGATCTGGCGAAGTTACACTCTGAGAGTTTTGGTGGTGTACGGACGTCAGTCGCGGAAAAATTAGGACCCGTTGGCGGAGACCCAGGTGACGTTGAAGTTACGCAAGCCGGCAATTTCACTATCGAATTCGCCGGAGCCGGCGTGAAAGCCAAGACCGACGGGGGAGTATCGGTATTGGATATCGCTGAGTCTCACGACATCGACTTGGACTATGGATGCCGCACCGGGAGTTGCGGCGACTGCAAGGTGAAATTAATCTCTGGTGATGTTGATTGGAACACCCAGGAAGGATTGACGCCCGACGAATGCCAGGACGGTTACATCCTGACTTGTGTTACCCGCCCGAAAGGTGATTGTGTAATCGACGCTTGAGGGCTCCGGTCGGCTGGTAGTGATCGTTGTTGGTATGTCGGAGATACTGTTCCAACTGGACAAGATTGAACTAACGCAATGAGGCCAAAACCGTTGAGCCAAGTTGAGCGTCTTTTTTTGGAGAGCCATACATTGCGACACTATAGCGTCTTAGGAAACGGTTTATGCCTTCAATTAACCGATCACGAGATTGAAGGTTGTGACGTAACTGCGGGCCACAGGCCGCCGGTCAGCGCATAATCCGCTCGAACATTAGCGCGTCGCCCACATCTAGGACGACTACGCGGGACTCGGAACATTTCTTGAATGTCACCGATGATTCACGCGCCATTCAAACTACCCAGAATCTCTAAATCTGCGACCAGAGCACAATTTATGGTGCGCCGGGTCTCAATTGCGGAATATCAATTTGCATCGGTCCACTCGTCAACCGGTGGACCCACCAGACGCAGCAGTACGGAGAAGTTTGATTGGGTCATAGTTGACAGAAACGTTTCCTTATACAGAGATCGATTTAAATAAAATTTATCCGTATTTGAGAT
>PBMU01000025.1 GCA_002722775.1 Rhodospirillaceae bacterium | reverse complement strand
CTCTACCAACTGAGCTACGCGCCCATCCGATCGGAACCTATGAAAAGCGCTCCGCAGGGTCAACCATCCATTCGCCATGAAAATAAAAATCAATCATGCGCCACGCTCAATCACTGAACGCATCCTAGCTTCCGCCCGCGGTGAAACGAATTCTTTGACCTCACCCCCTAGTTTTGCGATCTCTTTGACCAGCCTCGATGAGATGAATTGGTGACGTTCTGAGCTCATTAGGAAGATTGTCTCGACATTAGGGTTGAGGCGCGCATTCATGCCGACCATCTGAAATTCATATTCAAAATCCGAGACGGCTCGTAACCCACGTATAATAAATCGAGCGCCCTGTTCCTCACAAAAATGCATCAACAACGAACCGAATGACACTACTTCCATCTCACATTCAATGCCATTATCACGATGACTGTTCTGAATCAGGGTAATTTCCTCACGCACCATTTCTGTGCGTTCTTCTATGCTAAACATCGGCCCCTTACCGATGTTCTGCGCCGGCGAGACTACAAGTTTATCAACCAGTTTACTCGCACGACGAATGATGTCGATATGACCATTCGTGATTGGGTCGAACGTCCCGGGATAGACACCGATACGCATGTGAAGTCTCCGCAAACCTACTCAGCAAATGGATGGCCGCTATTCGTCGCTCTGGTCGACTCGAAGACCGGGTAGAATTGGTTAGCAATCCAGCCTGCTCTGTTCCCCGTCGTCGCCATCCTGATCCTCTCCCACCAAGCTGACGGACACAACATGTTCGTCGTCGCTGACCCTAAATATCCAAACTCCTTGGGTCTTTCGTCCTTTAATGCCGATCTCATCAACAGCGCAGCGGATCAACTGACCGGCGTCGGTCACAAGCATAATTTCGTCCAAATGATTGACTGGAAACGCGGAAACCACAGCTCCAGTCTTATCAGTCATGTCCATGTTCCAAATTCCTTGACCACCTCTGTTCGTGATCCGGTATTCATGCGCCGAGGTCCGTTTACCAATCCCGTTTTCGGTCACAGTAAGAATAAACTCCTCTTCTGCTCCCAGGCGAGCCAATCGTTCCTCGCTTAGCAGAATGTCCGGTTGCTCCATATCGTGTGCAGACCCTTCGTCCGTCACACGTCTAAGATGCGCTGTCTGGCGGAGATAAATCTCCCGCTCGTGCTGTTCCACCCCAACAACGTCCTCGTACTCAACATGGCGCAGGATAGACATAGCGACCACTTCATCGTCTTTGGCAAGCTTTATGCCTCGAACCCCCATGGATGCACGTCCCTGAAAAACCCGCACATCGTCCACTCTAAAGCGAATTGCCTTCCCATCACGTGTAGACAGCATTACGTCGTTACCCTCGTCGCACGGCTGCACATTGATCAGGCAGTCACCTTCTTCGAGCTTCATGGCAATCTTGCCGTTTCGTTTGATATTCGTGAAATCCGACAAGGCGTTGCGTCGGACCGTCCCAGCTGATGTCGCGAACATCACATGAAGCTCATCCCAGCTTTCTTCCTCAGCAGGCATCGGCATGACAGTCTGGATCCACTCCCCTTCCTCAAGGGGAAGCAAATTAACCATGGCTTTACCCCGCGATTGTGGTGAGGCCAACGGGAGACGGTAGACCTTCATTTGATAGACCATGCCCCTCGACGTGAAGAAAAGAATCGGCGTGTGTGTGTTGGCCACGAATAGCCGGTTCACCACATCTTCTTCTCGGGTCGACATACCGGCGCGACCTTTGCCCCCGCGGTGCTGTGCTGGATACGTCGACAATGGCACCCGCTTTATGTAGCCGTTCAAGCTAACTGTGACGACCATGTCCTCGCGCTGAATGAGATCCTCAATATCGTGCTCAAACTCGTTTTCCTCGAGTGCGGTGCGTCTTGGGTCAGAAAAGGTTTCCTTGGCATCACTAAGTTCATTGCGCATAACAGCAAGCAATCTAGGGCGTGATTGTAGGATCGCCAGATAGTCCCCGATCTTGTCCGACAATTCTTTGGTTTCATCTACTAGCTTAGAGCGTTCCATGCTGGTGAGGCGTTGCAATCGCAATTCAAGAATCGCCCGCGCTTGAGCGTCTGAGAGCCTGTAGTTACCGTCAACGACGGCATGGCCCGGATCGTCAATAATAGCGATGAAATCCGCCACATCCTCAGCCGGCCAGTCGCGGCCAATCAGAGCTGCCCGTGCGGCATTTCCATCGGCTGAGGCTCGGATCAACGTAATTACTTCATCAAGATTATTGAGTGCGACAAGAAGACCCGCCAACAAATGGGCCCGTTCGCGCGCCTTGCGGAGTAGAAAAGCCGTTCGCCGCGTGATAACTTCTTCGCGGAATTCCACAAATGCAGAGATCACATCGCGCAGATTAAGCTGCTCGGGCCGCCCCTGATTGAGAGCCAACATGTTAACCCCGAACGATGTCTGCATCGGCGTAAACCGATAGAGTTGATTTAGGACAACGTCAGGCACAGCTTCACGCTTTAATTCTATAACTACACGGACACCATCTCGGTCACTCTCGTCGCGTAGATCGGAAACTCCGTCGATCGTCTTTTCCCTTACAATCTCACCAATCCGCTCCATCAGGCGCGCCTTGTTTACTTGGTAGGGAATTTCGGAGACAACGATTGCGAAGCGGTCTTTTCGAATTTCCTGGATCTCAGCCTTGGCTCTTATAATGATCGAGCCACGCCCGGTCTCGTAGGCAGCGTGTATACCGGCCTTGCCCAGTATGGTGCCACCGGTTGGAAAATCCGGACCAGGCACGATATCCATAAGTTCCGGAATAGTGATCTCCGGATTGTCGATGTAGGCAAGGCATGCATTAACTACCTCGCCGAGGTTATGCGGGGGAATATTCGTGGCCATACCGACTGCTATTCCGCCCGCACCATTAACTAAAATATTAGGGAATTCTGCCGGCAGGACGGATGGCTCTTCGGTAGTTTCATCATAATTAGAAATGAAATCTACAGTTTGCTTGTCGATGTCTCGAAGCAGTCCCTCGGCTGCCTTCGCGAGCTTAGCCTCTGTGTATCGATGCGCGGCAGGCGGATCGCCGTCCATCGAGCCGAAGTTGCCTTGTCCGTCTATTAAAGCCAAACGCATGGAAAAGTCCTGCGCCATGCGAACCATCGTGTCGTAGATAGCACTATCGCCATGAGGGTGATATTGGCCCATAACGTCGCCAACGATCCGGGCTGACTTACGATATGGACGGGTCCAATCGTAACCCCCCTCCTTCATAGCGTATAGGATCCGTCTATGAACCGGCTTTAGGCCATCACGCACGTCCGGAAGCGCCCGAGCAACAATCACGCTCATCGCGTAATCGAGGTAGGAGCGTTTCATTTCGTCTTCAATTGAGACCGGTGCTATATCCGCGGAATGTTGATCCGATTCGGTCACTTTATCGCCAGCCAATTGAGGTGTTACCGCGTCCCCCGGGCAACGGTCCACAAGACAGCAGCGTCATTACTCTCATAAGTCCCCGACCGCCTCGATCCGTTTAAATTAACTATCATACTTCGTAGTCTAGAACAATGTTCGTGCCACTTTAGACCGCATCATTTCCCATTTATTTTCAATGAATTATATCCCAAAAATCAAATGAAACGAGAACGTTTGGTTTATCTCGTGCGTGATTACTTCAGAATGGAATTTCATCGTCCAAATCATTGCCAACACCCGCAGCCGGCGGCATCATTCCGCCGCCTTCACCCCCGGCTGATACGCCGCTGTTTCGACCACCGTAATCCTGATCGCCATAACCTCCACCATCAACTTGCGGGCTATCCCCACGATTGCCCAACATGGTCAATTCCCCCCGGTAACGTTGCAAGACCACTTCAGTGGTGTATCGTTCCTGACCTTGCTGGTCGGTCCATTTTCGGGTCTGCAATTGCCCCTCGATGTAAACCGACGATCCCTTGCGCAAATAATCTTCAGCTACTTTGGCAAGATGCTCGTTAAAAATCACCACGCGATGCCATTCCGTGCGCTCGCGGCGCTCCCCGGTGTTTCGGTCACGCCAGTTCTCAGAGGTAGCGACGGACAGATTCACTACCTTTCCTCCTTCCTGCATGCTCCTAACTTCGGGATCTCTTCCGAGATTTCCAACGATTATGACCTTGTTGACACTGCCTGCCATTTTCTATTTCCGATCTGGAGTGACGTACTGGCAGCACTGTCCCATATCACGTTGACCTAAACCAGTAAGAACGAATACCGAACATTCTCGGGCCACCACTTTATTAGTTGCCATGGTCCAATTAATAATGGACGGCATGTTTCCAAACCGTTGAATTTTATTATGGTAGCCCATTTTTCCACAATTTTACCCCCAGAATAACCTTTAATTGGGGATCTCTTATGGTGGTCACACGTAGCTTGAAGCCCATATATTGGTAACAGCACTAACGCAAAGAATTCACCATGCGAGTTCACTAACGTGTCATGAGCGGACCCTCTGAACGTAGATCCATCCTTGTGCGGGGCGCCCGCGAGCACAACCTGCGCGACGTCGACGTGGACCTACCGCGTAACTCGTTGGTAGTGATTACTGGTCTTAGCGGTTCAGGCAAGTCATCCCTTGCATTCGACACCATCTATGCAGAAGGTCAACGCCGGTACGTAGAGAGCCTCTCCGCGTATGCCCGTCAATTTCTAGAACTGATGCAAAAACCGGACGTCGACCTGATCGAAGGATTGTCTCCAGCTATTTCGATCGAACAGAAGACCACCTCTCGTAATCCGCGTTCCACGGTCGGCACCGTGACAGAGATCTATGATTACCTCAGGCTTCTCTACGCCCGAATCGGAACCCCTTATTCCCCCACTACTGGGCTTCCAATTGAAAGCCAGACTGTAAGCCAAATGGTCGATCGCATAATGGAATTACCGGTGGGAACCCGGCTCTATTTGCTGGCCCCAATTGCTCGCGGTAAGAAGGGAGAATTCCGGCGTGAATTTACAGATTTACGCAAACGCGGTTTCCAAAGGGTAAAAGTCGATGGCGAGCTAGTGGAAATCGAGAGAGTTCCCAACCTCGACAAAAAGTACAAGCATGACATTGAGGTTGTCGTTGATAGAGTGGTTGTGCGTGACGGCATCGAAACGCGCCTGGCAGACTCGATCGAAACAGCTCTGGAATTGTCTGACGGACTTCTATTTACGGAGAATGCCACAAGTGGCGAACAGTATACTTTTTCCGCCAAATTTGCCTGCCCAGTCTCAGGGTTCACAATCGATGAAATTGAACCTCGTCTTTTCTCATTCAACAACCCTTTCGGTGCGTGCCCGACCTGTGACGGCCTCGGCACCCGAATGTACTTTGACGTCGACCTAATAGTTCCTGACATAAGGCGCACCCTGCGAGGCGGTGTGATCGCACCTTGGGCAAATTCATCATCGAAATATTACGCACAAACCCTGGAAAGTTTAGCGGCTCATTTTGAGACCACGATGGACACACCTTTCGAAGACCTTCCCGAAAGTACACGGGACGCGATCCTGTACGGCACCGGTAAAGAAGCGGTGACCATGGTTTATGACGATGGGCTTAGGAAATATCAAACAAGAAAGCCATTCGAAGGCCTGATCCCGAACATGGAGCGACGGTTCAAGGAGACAGAATCCTCTTGGGCAAGGGAAGAGTTGTCCAAGTACCAGACCGTAGCCCCCTGCGAGAGCTGTTTGGGCCAGCGTCTCAAGCCAGCAGCCCTCGCCGTCAAAATCGCCACACTTACCATTTCAGAAGTCACTAACATGTCCATCGCCGAATCAGTTGACTGGTTCTACGCACTCGACGTTCAACTCACCAGCAAGCAACAGGAGATCGCTTACCGGATCTTAAAGGAAATTAAAGAGCGGCTAGGGTTCCTCAACGACGTCGGTCTCGACTATTTGACCATGTCACGGTCCTCAGGAACCCTATCGGGCGGCGAAAGCCAGCGTATACGTCTTGCCTCTCAGATCGGTTCTGGCCTTACGGGTGTCCTCTACGTCCTGGACGAGCCTTCGATTGGCCTGCACCAACGCGACAACGATCGCCTTCTCGCAACACTCAAACGTCTTAGGGACCTAGGAAACACGGTTATCGTCGTAGAACATGATGAGGACGCCATCAGACATGCAGACTACGTTGTGGACATGGGACCGGGAGCTGGCATACATGGTGGCCAAGTCGTGGCATCGGGCACCCCTGAGGATGTCATGCGCACACCTGAAAGCCTGACAGGCCAGTATCTTACGGGGGCTCGTCAAATCCCGATCCCAGCGCTCCGCCGCAAAGGAAAACCTGGCAAAGAGTTAACCATCAAAGGCGCCAGAGCTAATAATCTAAAAGCAATCGACGTGAACCTGCCACTTGGCACCTTCACTTGCGTGACAGGGGTCTCCGGGGGCGGAAAGTCATCGCTCATCGTCGAAACTTTGTGGAAAGCTATAGCCCGCCGTCTGCACGGTGCTCGGGAATCTCCTGGCCCGCACGACGGGATAGAGGGTGTTGAGAATTTAGATAAGGTGGTTGACATTGATCAATCTCCCATAGGTCGCACGCCACGTTCCAATCCAGCGACATATACCGGTGCCTTCACACCAATTCGTGACTGGTTCGCCGGCCTGCCTGAGGCGAAGGCCCGGGGTTACGCACCCGGCCGATTTTCTTTCAACGTCAAGGGTGGGCGATGCGAAGCCTGCCAAGGTGACGGCGTGATCAAGATTGAGATGCACTTCCTACCAGACGTCTATGTTCAGTGCGACATCTGCATTGGTCAACGCTATAATCGTGAAACTCTCGAGGTCGTCTATCGTGACCACTCCATCGCTCAGATTTTGGCTATGACGGTCGACGAAGGAGTGAAGTTTTTTAAGGCCGTTCCTGCAATCCGAGACAAACTCGTTACGCTGCAAAAAGTTGGGCTGGGGTATATTAAGATCGGTCAACCGGCTACGACGCTGTCGGGAGGTGAAGCACAACGGGTCAAGCTCGCGAAGGAACTTTCACGACGCGCAACCGGCAAGACCTTATATATTTTGGATGAACCCACGACCGGATTACATTTCGACGACATCCGCAAATTACTTGATGTACTGCATACGTTAGTCGAACAAGGCAACACGGTAATTGTTATCGAGCACAATCTTGAGGTGATCAAAACGGCCGATTGGATAATCGACCTCGGTCCAAACGGAGGTGCCGGAGGCGGACACATCGTAGCGAAGGGTCCCCCTGAGTCCGTGGCGAAGTTCGACAAGAGCTTCACCGGCCGCTATCTTCGCCCATTCCTTGAGAGACAGATGCAACAAAAACAATCCGCATAAAGCTGATCGAAAGCAAAACCAGATATTGAAAATTGGACGGTACTTAGCGATCTCTAACACCAACGGGAGGAATAGTTTCGATTATGATTTTGCAACATTCAAAAAACGACAGATTGCAAAAAAAATAGAGATTCAAGTCAGCTCTCTCCGCCGGGCTAATCTATTTAGACCGATAAAATGTATCGAATTCACTGACTAATCTTTAGGGATTGGCTAGCGTGAAGCAAAGTCCTCTCATTCATGTAATCGGCGGTGGATTGGCTGGATCCGAAGCGGCTTGGCAAGCAGCACGTGCGGGCATCCCAGTGATGCTGCATGAGATGCGGCCAACGCGTATGACCGATGCACACAATACGGGCCGTCTCGCGGAACTCGTTTGTTCGAATTCATTCCGCTCTGACGACCAACAGGCGAATGCGATTGGCGTCCTGCATGAAGAAATGCGGCAATGCGGCTCGTTGATTATGCGATCCGCCGATGGGGCGCGTGTGCCCGCAGGATCAGCGCTGGCGGTCGACAGGGATGCATTTTCCAGCGCGGTACAGGAAGCCATTGAGGCCAGTCCACTTATCACTCTCGAACGTGGGGAGCTAACGGGATTACCACCGGAGAGTTGGGGCAATGTAATCATCGCTACAGGCCCCCTCACATCACCAGCGTTAACCAAGGCGATTCAGGGCCTTACAGGGACCGACACACTTGCGTTCTTCGATGCGATCGCACCCATAATTTATAAGGAAAGTATCGATTTTTCCTTAGCGTGGTTTCAATCCCGTTATGACAAAAGCGACCCAATGGGCGACGGCGCGGATTACATCAATTGCCCCCTTGATCAACAGGACTATGAGGCCTTCGCCAAAGCCTTACAGGCAGCCGACACCATGGAATTCAGGGATTGGGAAAAGGATACCCCCTATTTCGAGGGATGCATACCAATTGAGATAATGGCAGCCCGGGGAATAGAAACGCTCCGTTTTGGCCCGATGAAACCGGTCGGATTGATTGATCCGAGAACCGGGGGCAGGCCGCACGCTGTGTTACAACTGCGTCAAGACAATGCGCTTGGCACACTATTCAACATGGTCGGATTTCAAACAAAAATGCGCCATGGGGCCCAAACTGAGGTCTTTAGAATGATACCGGGATTGCAAAATGCCCAGTTCGCAAGGCTCGGCGGTTTACACCGCAACACATTCATCAATTCGCCAATTCTACTCGACAACACACTCCGACTCATAGCTGATCCCCGTATCCGCTTCGCCGGTCAGATCACGGGAGTCGAGGGCTACCTTGAAAGCGCAGCCATCGGGCTACTGGCAGGGCGATTTGCAGCAGGCGATGCGGTTGAGATCACGGTTCCACCTCCGCCGCATACCACAGCACTCGGTGCATTGCTTAACCATATCACGCAGGGTGCTGACACCCGGAATTTCCAACCTATGAATGTCAATTTCGGTTTGTTCGCGGAGCTCCAACCTGAGATCTCCTGCAAAGGCAAGAACCGTCGCCTAAAGGGGCGGGAACGAAAACAAGCCATGGCGCTACGGGCCTTATCCGATATCACTTCCTGGGCCGATTCTCCGATAGCAGCCGATTAGTCGCTATACCCGCCGGGTCAGCGCGGCCCACCATAGTGACCAAGATTTTAGCGGCATCGGTGCATTGATAGCCGGGTCATAGGGGTTCCATCCAGCACGCTCAAGCCGCTCCAAATAAAGAGTTGCAAGACGCGCCAGTAACAAAATAGGGCGAGCGGTTCCAAGCATTCCGTTTGAAACTTTATCGCGAGCGCTGGTCAAAAGTCTGGTGGCATTCGCTCCCACTTCTTGGCAAGTTTCTCTTATCGCGGGCACATCTCGCATCGCGTGATGGTCACCGACCTGTCCACCCCGGACTTCTAGAACCTCAAGGGGCAACATCAAACGTTTGGACCTTGCTAGGAAGGGAGTGGCACGAAGTGATCCGACGAGCGCCCAAGCGGTGGCGATTTCCTCAGCCGCCATTATGACCGTCTGACATTGTAAGCCAACCACGCGACAGCCTACGCGTGCCAGAACGCCAGAGGTGTGCTGTGCATAGTGAAGCAAATCCTCAAAGGTCTTGAAAGGTATTGGCTGAAGGTCTGCCTCACGCGCGTCCAGAACCGCATCGAACGGCTCGCGATCAAGGCCAACATCATAGAAAACACCCGCCAACGCCTTGACCACTTCGTGTGCTCTCGGGTGACCTGTCTGTATACCGTCCAAACTTTCGCGCCACCATTGCAGGCGAATATGCCCTAACAATGTCTCGCTGACGACCTCCGAAATCCTGGCAACTTCGTAATTGAAAGCGTAAAGGGAAAAAAGCGCCTCGCGATGGTGGGGAGACGCAAATAAACAACAGAGGTATCGGTCTGGGTCGTGGGTCCGGACCAACTCACCACAAGAAGACAGTTGACCCGGGATCGACATCACTCAATTGATCCCGTCAGCCCTTAAATGATTACGCCGCAGATCTTCTTCCATCTCCGATCCGCCTATAGTCACAGCAAACGAATTCTCGCAAGCCCGTTTGAACAAGGCATCATAGATTGCGATCAAGCCATTCAACACTTTTCGCTCGATAAACCCCAATCGGGGACTTAAATCAGCGAGCGCGGTACGCCCACGATCCCGGTACGGCAGCGCCCTTTCAATTAGTTCGGCAGTAAGCCTTTCAATAGTGGGAGACCGTTTTTCCAGCGCGTCCCCGATATCATCGCGTTTTAGCCCCACATTCTCCAGTATATCGGCCGGGATGGTGATTAGGCGGGGCGAAAAGGCGGCATCCTTAGCAAGGTCGCGCAGGATATGGACGATGTAACAATAAGTCGCCAAGTCTTTTGCGTAATCTCGAGCGTTTTTGTCAAACGGATACCGATAAACGCCATCTTTCCCGCATCGAATCGAAAGCAGATAAACAAATATACCAGCCGGTGCTACGGTCGCCCCGTCACAGTAGTCTATGAAATCCAACCAGGTCCGCATCTCGCGCTCTTCAGCGTCGCGACGCATCGCACCGGCTAGAGCCTGCCATGGCCAATCACCAAGGTCGCTGCGACCCGCAGTCGCTGCAAGCGCCGTTACGATATCCTGATGAAGCGGCCCATTGGTAGTGTCAAATTGCGTGGTCTGACGCTCCCACGCTTCGACTGCCGCCAGCACGTCGCCCCGGCTTCTCCCCCTCTCCTCATCCGGTTTGCCAAGAAAATCTTCGTCAACCAGGTCGTCGATCACTCGCATCGCAGCATAGGTCGCGTAAAAATACTCACGACGGAATACTGGAAGCAGGCGGGCAGCGTGTTGGAAATTCGCGTTGGCGCGGCGCGCAATCTCTCGGCACATTTCTTGGCCGCGCGCTATTGCGCCGGCATCTTCTCCAGGATCATGCAACGGGGAGCAACGCAGCCGCCACGCGCCGCGCCTCCGTCATCAGCACATTGTATGTTCGGCAAGCAGCACCAGTATTCATGACGTCAACCACAGGGCCTCGTTCACGTATTTTGGCACGCAATAAAGGGCTCATGAAAACTGTTGTCTCGCCACAACCCAATAGAAGTATCTCCGGAACCTCTTCTGCCGCGAAGACCGGATCGAGCAATTCTATCGATAACAGATCAATGTCGCCTTCTGGCCAAGATAAACAATGCTCAGGGAAAACGATGATCGGCGTGGTATAAGCGACGCCGCTGACCCTGAACCCACCATCCCCATAGGTTTCGACGATCTGCCGGCCCTCGGGAACAAGTGGAGTTACATCCATCGGATTAGCCGTCCTCAATCCGTTCGTCTTGTGGGACCGAAATGCCGCTTGGCGGTTCCTCGTTACGTTTCAGATTGGTGTAAAGCAGCAACGGGACTGCAATAAACACCGAAGAATATGTCCCGATACACACACCCCAGATCATCGCCAAGGCAAAGTCCGCTAACACCTCTCCGCCAAAAAAGAAGATTGCCAACAAGGCCAAGAGTGTCGTGACCGAAGTCATGGTAGTGCGCGAAAGGGTTTGGTTTATCGATAAGTTAAACAACTTAGCCAGATCCATGCGCTTGTATTTCCGGAGGTTCTCCCGAACCCTGTCATAAACCACTACAGTATCATTGATGGAATAACCTGCGATGGTAAGTACAGCGGCGACCGTTGCAAGGTTGAACTCGTGCTGAAGCAACGCAAATAGACCTATTGTGGTCAATATGTCGTGGCTCAGCGCAGCGATGGCACCAACGCCGAACTGCCATTCGAAACGGAACCATATGTAAAGAAGTATCGAAAGCAGAGCTAGGCCAACTGCCAGCATACCTGCCTCCTTTAGCTCTTCGCCAACGGTCGGCCCAACAAACTCCGTGCGTCTGTAATCTATGGAAGGACCAAGCGCCTGTTTTACTAACTCGATGGCTGCCATTTGCTCGCGCTCAGCACCGTCCTGCCGCTGTATACGGACTAGAACGTCTCGATCGGTTCCAAACTCTTGGATATTAACTTCGCCAAGGTCCAAGCCGGACAGGATAGACCGCATGCCCGGTACATCCGCCGCACCTGGCGTCTGGACCTCCATCAGTATTCCACCGCGGAAGTCGATACCGAAATTTAGGCCCTGGGCAAATAGCGCGCCGAGTGATCCTAAAATCAATATTAGCGAGAAGACAAATGCTGTTCGGCGCGCTGCAACGAAGGGAATCTTTGTATCCGGCGGGACAAAACGGATCGCTTTTAACATGACACGCCCTGCCCTCTCAAATTGGAACTACGCTAGGTCGACGACGACGCAACCACATAACGATAATGAAGCGAGTGACCATAATCGCCGTAAACATCGAGGTCAGGATGCCAATTGCCAGCGTCACTGCGAAACCCTTTATCGGTCCCGAACCGAAAGAATAGAGAAATATTGCCGCGAACAGTGTCGTCAAATTCGAATCGATAATAGTGGTCAGAGCCCGTTTATAGCCCGAATCAATTGCCGATATTGCCGTCCGGCCTTGAAGAATCTCCTCGCGTATACGTTCAAATATCAGAACGTTGGCATCTACCGCCATCCCAATGGTGAGCACTATCCCGGCTATACCCGGCAGAGTGAGGGTAGCCTGCAACGCCGAAAGAGCTCCGATAATCAGCGTTACGTTGAAAAATAAAGCTATAATGGCGAACACGCCAAAAAGGCCATAAGCGACGATCATAAAACCGATCACCAGAACCATGCCGATGACACTGGCAAGCTTGCCAGCGGCGATAGAGTCCGCTCCAAGTCCGGGACCAACCGTGCGTTCTTCTAAAACAACCAGCGGTGCCGGCAAAGCGCCTGCGCGAAGCAAAAGTGCCAAATCGTTCGCCGAGGCGACGGTAAAATTACCGGAAATGATACCGGACCCACCAGGTATGGGCTCACGGATCACGGGTGCGCTGATCACCTTGTTATCGAGAACAATGGCAAAGGGTCGGCCAACGTTCTCCCCGGTTACGCGCCCGAACCGTTTTGCCCCAACGGTATCGAACCTAAAACTGACCACCGGCTGGTTATCTTGGAAGGATGGTTGCGAATCAACAAGGTTCTCACCACTGACTGCTACCTTACGCTTTACCACGTAGAATTGTTGTTCACCCGGGCCGGGATTGCTCGCCTCCAGAAGCTGCGCGCCTGCGGGAACGCGTCCCGCTGCGGCATTCTCAAGCGAGGCGGTTATGTCAACCATGCGAAATGTCATCTTCGCCGTCTGGCCAAGCAGTTTTTTGATTCGATCCGGATCATCCACGCCGGGTAATTGCAGGAGTATCCGGTCCTCACCCTGTCGCTGGATGGTCGGCTCGCGCACACCGGTCTCATCGATCCGGCGGCGTACGATCTCGATCGATTGTTGTAGGGCAGAAGTCTTCGCATCCTTAATTGCGGCGTCAGTTAGCGAAACCATCGCCTTACCCTCGTCGGAGATCTCGACTTCGAGTTGCGGAACAAGATGTCCGGCGGGTTCGAGACCTTCCATGATCTCTCGCGCGGGGTCGATGTCCTCAGCCTTGCGGATCGTCAAACGCACAGCACCACCGGAAGGGCCCAAACCACGATATCCAATTCGTGCCTCGCGAAGAGCGCGACGGATATCCGATGTTAACCCTTCCAGCCGCTCCTGAATCACCACGTTAAGCTCAGCCTGCAAGAGCAGATAGGATCCGCCCTGTAGATCCAAACCCAGACTGACTTTCTTGCCCGGCGCAAAGTTGGGCACCGAATCGGAATAGTCTGTCTCAATTGTGTTGGGCCCGGCGTAAACCAATCCAACCAAACAGACAAGGAAGATAACCACTATCTTCCACGGTGGAAATTGCAGCATATGGTCAAATCATCCGTTTCACGGTTTGTCCTTTCAGCGCATTTTGGTCAATCGCCACCCTTGGTTGCGACTTCCGACACCATGCTACGACGGACTGTTACACGAACGTTTTCCGCGATGTCCACATCGAGTTCATCGCGCTCGTCATGGACCTTCGTCACCTTGCCTATCAAACCACCGTTAGTCACAATGCGGTCATTCCGCTGGATCTTAGAGAGCATCTCCCTGTGCTCCTTTGCCCGTTTCTGTTGCGGACGGATCAATAGGAAATAAAACACAACAAAAATCAGCACCAACGGCGCTAGGGCCATCAGATCGAAACCGCCCCCGCCGCCAGCGGCCTGGGCGTAGGCTGTCGTACTGAACATCTCTTAGCTCTCCACTGATTGCCCCGGGGGCCGCGTCAGGATTTTCAACCGGGTTCCGGTCTAGAGTCGGGTCCCAATCGGATCGCGGGACTATAAACGGCCACCGGCCAAATGCAACGATCGCCAACCCATTTTTCAACCAATAAAAAGTTCTTTAGATATCCAGTTGGCCGCGCGGATCAACAGCCCTCGCACCCTTGCGAATCTCGAAATGTAGTTGCGGGCGTAAAACCCCACCGGAGCTTCCAATCGTGGCTATGGTCTGACCACGTTCAACCACTTCTCCGCGGCGGATAAGGATCCGGTCAACATGCGCATAGGCCGTAGTCCAACCGTCCGCGTGTTTAATCAATAAAAGATTTCCAAAGCCCTTCAATCCCTTACCAGCATAGGCAACCACGCCATTATCAGCGGCCAGGATCGCGGACCCTTTAGGTGCAGCGATATTAATCCCGTCATTATGTAGTCCACCAGCACGAGGACCAAAATTAGAGATGATCCGACCGCGCACCGGCCATAGAAACCGATTGCCAGCTCTTTTGGGCGGACGCGGGGGTTCTGCCCCTTTCGTTCTTCCCGATAATGAGCTGCCAATATCCCTCGGTTTGTCGAACCTAGACTCCCCGGTTAACGTGGGTCTTGGTTCAGGTGTTGGCACAGCAGACGACGACGACTTCTGTGGAGAAATCTTAAATTGTTTGGGCATAGCGCTAACTTGTCGTGCCGGCATCCGAAGAACTTGACCGGCTGTCAACTGATATGGCGGTGACAAGCTATTCATTCTGGCGAGAGTGCGCATATCGAGGTTGAAGCGCCATAGGATCGCGTAAAATGTGTCACCCGGAACGACGGTGTATCGCCTAGGTGGAGGCAGTCGCAGGGATTGACCAATTTGCAGAATAAATGGGGGTTCGAGCCCGTTTTCAGAAATTACGTCCCGCATTCCCACACCATAGCGTCTTGCTATCGAATAGACCGTGTCGCCGGGTGCCACCTTCACCGATCCGGAAGTCGGAATTGGCAGGCCCAGTTGCATAGAAAGTGATGGATTTTCTGGCCTCAAACTCTGCTTATTGAATCCGGAACAGCCTGAAACCAAGAGCATAGCCAAAACTGTCAGGATGTTCCTGTTCACGGTCAGTTCCCTGTTGGACCAGTCGAAGCCTCCGGATATCATTCTAATTAGCACGCCGCCAGGCTCTCAAGTGCGGCAATGCAGAAACTCAGGAAAATTCCGACTTGGGTGGACCCACAAGAGGTACAAAACGCACCGACAGCATTTCTGTTGTAGTAAATCGATCCTTGGCACGGCTCACTCTTACTATGCTCTGGGCTCCTCCCTCGGGCCCAACCGGCACCAACATGATACCTCCCTCGCCCAATTGCTCGGCCAAGTTTAAAGGGAGGTTTGTTGCCGCCGCAGTAACCAATATTCGGTCGAAAGGTGCGTGTTCAATCCAACCCTCGGAGCCATCGCCATGGCGGATTACAATGGTGTGGAGATCAAGCAACTTGAACCGTTTTGCAGCCTCGCGGAGCAAATCAATGTGTCGTTCGATCGTATAGACCCGCCTACACAGTTTTGCCAAAATAGCGGCCTGATAGCCCGATCCCGTACCGATCTCCAAGACCTTGTGCCGATCGTTAAGTTTCAGAGCCTGTGTCATATAGGCAACCACATAGGGCTGGCTTATTGACTGCCCTAAAGGAATTGGCAACGCCCGATTGTCGTAGGCGTGTTTGCGTAATCTGTCAGGGACGAACAGTTCTCGTGGCACCCGTTCTGTAGCGTTTAAAACGGAGAGATCTGAGATCCCCTGCCTGCGCAGCTCCATTATTAGCTGGACCTTTGCCTCATTAATGTCAGTCACCGTAAAGCCCGGACCAGATCTGGCAAAGAGGCATGGTGGGTGAAATCTAAATCGATGGGTGTAACGGAAATCATTCCGGAAATAACCGCAGCTACATCAGTTCCTACCTCTGCCGCATTATCGATCCTCTTGCCGCCAATCCAATAGTAAGGGCTTCCCCTGGGGTCAATCGACCTGGAAACAGAGTCACCAGATTTCTGACGTCCTTGTGTAGTCGCTTTGATCCCCAGTACCCCTCGCTCGGACAAAGACGGAAAATTCACGTTGATGAATGTGTTATCCGTCCATCCGCGCAAGACCAGACGACGAACCACGTCGGCCAAATAATTACGAGCCACGGTCCAATCCGTCTCCGCCTCAAACGATGTATCCTGACTGAATGCAATTGCCGGGACGCCCATCAGCGTCGCTTCTATCGCCGCGGCGACCGTCCCGGAATAGGTTATATCCTCGGCTAGGTTAGCCCCTCGGTTAACGCCAGAAAGAACCAAATTGGGCTTACGGTCGAGCATGATTTCGTTGAATGCAAGTAAAACGCAATCTGTTGGCGTCCCATCCACAGAAAAAATTTTGCCCCCATGGGACCTTATTCTAAGTGGCCGCTGTAGTGTCAGCGAATGTCCCGCCCCACTTTGCTCGGCTTCTGGCGCAACCACCCACACGTCGTCGCAAAGCTTCTCCGCAATTTCACGGAGAATCGAGAGCCCCGGCGCGTCCAAACCGTCATCGTTTGATAGCAGGACGCAAGCTTTACGAAGATCTATGGGCCAAGAGGTCATCCGGACTTCCTCATAAGGCTACTAGGCCATGGCGGCCTCAATTCGCTCCAAACCATCCATGTAAGGTCTGAGTGCTTTTGGAATTACGATACTGCCGTCTTGCTGCTGATAGTTCTCGAGAATTGAAATCAGCGTTCTCCCAATGGCGAGGCCTGAACCATTGAGCGTATGCACGAAGTCAGTCTGCTTTCCTCCATCGTGGCGAAACCTTGACCTCATCCTTCGCGCTTGGAAATCGCCACAATTAGAGCAACTTGAAATTTCACGATAGCGGCCCTCCCCGTCATCCTGGCCTGGCAGCCAAACCTCAATATCATAGGTTTTTTTGGCCGAAAATCCTGTATCACCTGAACAAAGAACAACTGTCCGGAATGGAAGACCGAGTAGTTTAAGAATGTCTTCGGCACATTCTGTCATTCGCTCGTGTTCTGCTTCGGAATGATCCGGATGAACAATGGATACCATTTCGACCTTACCAAACTGATGCATACGGATCATGCCACGGGTATCCTTGCCTGCCGCACCCGCTTCTGAGCGGAAACACGGCGTATAGGCGGCAAAGCGCATAGGGAGATCGGCCTCCGCAAGAATTTCATCAGCCACTAGATTGGTGAGAGGCACCTCGGCAGTTGGAATCAACCAGAACCCTTCGGTGGTCTGGAACTGCTGATCTCGAAATTTCGGGATTTGTCCGGTTCCATAGAGCGCACTCTCGCGAACCATTAGCGGCGGCGACATCTCGACATAGTTGTATTTTCTGGTCTGATGATCGAGCATGAAATTCGCGAGCCCACGCTCGAGGCGGGAAAGCAACCCCCTCAACACGACGAAACGTGCTCCCGAAAGTTTCGCGGCTGAGGAAAAATCCATCAAGCCCAGTGCCTCACCAAGCGCCACGTGATCGTTTGCCTTAAACAAAAATTTGGTTGGTTCTCCGACGCGGCGAATTTCTTGGTTGTCGTGCTCGTTGGTTCCATCGGGAACGTCGTCCGCCAGGGAATTTGGGAGCCCGCCAAGTATATTGTTTATTTCCTTATCCAGACGGATTTCCTCATCCTCGAACTGATGCATGCGCTCCTTGATGCTCGAAACTTCCTTAACCAAATGTTCAGCGTCCGCGCCGCTGCGCTTAAGAATACCGATTTGTTTAGAGGTTTGGTTCCTTCGTTGCCGCAAAGCCTGCAATTCGCTAGTAACCTCACGCCACCTGGTGTCCTGTTCGAGGATAAATTTTGACGTTGGATTCTCGCCTCGTCTCGCCAAGGCAGCGTCGAAGGCGTCACCGTCGTTGCGAATTCTTCTTATGTCATGCATGAGATGCCCTAAAGCACTGCCGACGCGGGAGTGTGGCCCTTATACCGGGGGTCTATCGCTCGGTCCAGAGAGCCAAATGTGCTTCGAAACCAGCTAAGATGTTTCGGTTCCGGCATCAGGTTCGTCGTCACTCACATTCTTCTCCCGACGTTTCTCCATGAAATCGGCGCAAAGAATCGAAATCTCGTAAAGGAGGATGATCGGGATGGCGAGCATGATCTGGCTGATCACATCCGGAGGCGTAATTACTGCGGCCACAACGAAGGCAATCAATATGGCGTATTTCCGCTTCGCTTTTAGCCCAGTGCTCGAAACAATGCCGACCTTAGAGAGCAAAATGATCAAAATGGGTAGCTCGAAACAGATACCGAAAGCAAAGATCAACCGCATAACTAGTGAAAGGTATTGGTCAACCTTCGGCTCCAACTCCATTGGAAGCACGCCATCACCACCTGGTTGCTCGAAACTCAAAAAAAAGCGCCAGGCAAGTGGTATCACCAAGTAGTAAACCACAGATGCCCCCAGAGCGAAGAGTGCAGGGGTGGCTAATAGAAACGGCAGGAATGCCTTCTTTTCTTGTTTGTAGAGCCCTGGCGCGATGAAACGCCAAAGTTGGGTAGCAAATATCGGAAAGGAGATGCACATTGCGGCAAAGAATGCGACCTTAATCTGCGTGAAAAAGGCCTCGTGGAGTGCCGTGAAGATCATGCGACGCCCCGCCTGCCCCTCGGTAATATCGGAGAGCGGTTGAACCAAAAAATTGTAAATATGACCGGCCAAAGCGTAGCAAATAAAGAAAGCAACAATCATGGCGATGAACGAATAAAGTAGACGCTGGCGCAACTCGATCAAATGATCCAGCAAAGGCATCTTATTTTCGTTACCTAATTCGCTGGGCGCCATGAATCAACCCTCTTTTGCCGGCTGATCTCCAGTCACGGTCGACGATCCAACTGGTTTCGACTTTGGTGTCGCACGCCTACCACTAGATGCAGATTCTTTTACCTTATCCTTGCCGGTTCTTTTTGTGTTACGTGGGCTCTTCGATCGCTTGGTCTTAGAAATCGGCTCCGGCTTTGATCTCTTTTTAGGCCCTTCTGCAACTGCGCCGTATTTACCTCTCATCCCATCTTCCATAGTACTGGACACAACGGCGGTATCGGTAGGCGTGGCATTGACCAAGTCCGGGGAGGTCATTGTCTCGATGACTGATCGGGTCTCGTCCAGACTTTTGGACACCTCACGATCGGGGTCTACTGAATCTAGTATCTTGTTCGAGAATTCGACTTGGCTGAGATCCTGAGCTTGCTTTCGGATCTCATCCAATTCAGCCTCCCTAGCGACCTCCTCGATCGAACTCTGAAATTCGCGCGCCATTCCGCGCACCTTGCGCAAGGTCTGTGTAACACCGCGAATAACTCGGGGCAGGTCCTTTGGCCCCACGACCAGCACCGCGACCACCGCTATCAGGAAAAACTCCTGCCAACCAAGATCGAGCATGTGACCGTCCTAAGGTCCAGAAACTATTACCAAGGATGCCGGCACGCTCTGAGGTGCCAGCACTCGGATCGGCTTAGCTTTTCGCAGTTTGATCGCTGTTCGAGCTTTCCGAGGGAGTAGCGGCGTCCGAGCGAATAGCCTTAGCGTCCTCATCTGAGGCATCGGGCTGATCGCCATCGGACACACCCTTCTTGAAGTTCTTCAAGCCCTTGCCGAAGTCCCCCATAAGCGCAGAAATCTTGCCCCGTCCGCCAAAGAGGAGAAGAACGACGGCGAGTACAATCAACCAGTGCCAAATGCTGAAGGCTCCCATCACCTTTTCTCCATGTCTAATTTCACTATCGACAGCTTGCTTTAGCCAAACAGTTTAACCACAAAATGATTCCAGGCTGCAATGGAGAAGCGAGTGGAAAGAACTGTCCCAATCCAAATTACTCTGCCACCCCGGCTTTCAGAAACACAAAAATTTGTGAGGGATCTAGGTCGATCGATACCACCTGACCGGGATCGGGAAGCACCACACCAGGCACCCGCGCATGCAAGTGCCGCCGGCGTCCATGGTCTTGAACCGGCCAGGGATAAGAAAGGTGAACTAGGCTGGTTCGGCCCAATAATCTTGACTCGACGACAGCGACTAGCCGCTTGTTGCCTACACCCTTGGCACCTCCAATTCGCACTGCTTCCGGTCTTATAGTGACTTCAACTGAGTCACCGTCACGAAATCCCTTTACCGGCCAGGCCCCGAGATCCGTAATGACACTATCCCTCCGAATAATACCATCGACCTGATTCAATTCACTGAAGAATCCAGCTACAAACACGCTGGATGGACTACAATACAGCTCCGAGGGGCTACCCTCTTGGACGATCCGCCCAGCATTCATGACAGCAATCCTATCGGCCATGAACACGGCCTCTTCGGAATCATGAGTCACCATCAATGTGGCGCAGCCTGTCGTCTTTAAAAGGTGCAACATTTCGTCCCGTACGTCATCGCGCAACCGGGCATCTAGACCCGAATACGGTTCGTCGAGCAACATCACATTAGGACCCGGTGCAAGCGCCCGGGCGAGCGCGATGCGTTGTTGCTGCCCTCCCGAAAGCATGTGTGGAAAAGCCTTCGCATAATTGGTCATACGCACACGGTCGATCATTTGCATTGCACGATCCCGTCGTTCAACGCGGGGCATTCTATTCAGGCCGAACAATACATTTTCCAACACCGACAAGTGCGGGAACAAGGCGTAGTCCTGAAAAACCAACCCTATTCCTCGTTCCTCCGGCGAAAGAGCACTATCAACAGTCGCAACAATCTCTCCATTAATTAAAACCGAGCCCTGCTGGAGCTTTTCTAAACCGGCAGCAATACGTAACGCGGTGGTTTTGCCACACCCAGATGGTCCAAGTAAGCAAACGACTTGG
>PBMU01000024.1 GCA_002722775.1 Rhodospirillaceae bacterium | reverse complement strand
CTCCCACGCTACGCCGAGGCGGCATCCCGATTTAGCTTTATTTTCAATCTGCGCGATAAAATTCCGGGCCTTCCTTGGCTCACCGAACGGCTTCTGGGGCTCTCGGCTAAACGCTCCCTGCCGCGCTGGAGCGGCGCGCCGTTCAGGTCAATGGAGGTTTCTGAAGCTACCCGGACGAATGCCGTGGTACTGCTCGCGGACACATTCAATACTTATTTCGAACCTGAGAACCTGCGCGCCGCCGTGCGTGTGCTCGAGGCGGCGAGCTACCAGGTCCATGTGATTGACCCAAGCCAGATTGGGTCCGGCCGGCGCCTCTGTTGCGGACGAACCTATCTTTCGTCAGGCATGGTAGAGGAGGCTGAGGAGGAAGTTGATCGAATGCTCGCTGCCTACGCACCCTATTTGGAGGCGGGGATGAGCGTTGTCGGCTTGGAGCCGTCCTGCTTGTTCACACTGAAGGACGAGTTTACGGTTCTTCGCCCGGGGCCGGAGACGGAACGGTTGGCCGAAAACGTGCTTTCGTTCGAAGAGTTCCTCGTACGTGAGCATGAAGCCAGTCGTTTTGAGCTTTCGCTGGAGCCCGTGGGTGCCAAAGCGCTGGTTCATGGTCACTGCCACCAGAAAGCATTTTCCGCCATGGGCTCGGTCGAGAAAGCCCTATGCCTGATCCCCGACCTTGAAGTGTCTGTCGTGAACTCGTCATGCTGCGGTATGGCCGGGTCATTTGGCTTTGAGGCCGAACATCATGCGGTCTCGATGGCAATGGCTGAGCTTGATCTTTTGCCCGCCATTCGCGACGCAGATTCTAAAACGATCCTGGTCGCCGATGGTACCAGCTGCCGACACCAAATCCAGGACGGCGCCGCCCGCAAGGCAATACATGTCGCTCGCGTACTCGATCGCGCGCTTCCCAGATCCGATTGAACCCAAGCCAAGGTATTTCATCCATGTCACATCGCGCTGGTCGCCACTTTCTGCAAATCCCGGGACCGAGCAACGTGCCGGACCGAATCTTACATGCCCTCCAGCGCCCAACTATCGACCATCGGGGTCCCGAGTTCCAGGCGCTCGCCAAAGAAACTTTGCAGAAGTTGCGACCGATCTTCAAGACAACTGAGCCGGTGATTGTCTTTCCCTCGTCGGGCACTGGCGCTTGGGAAGCGGCCCTGGTTAACACGCTTTCGGCCGGTGACAAGGTGCTTATGTATGAGACCGGCCAATTTTCGACTTTGTGGTGCGAGCTAGCGGAGCGTGTCGGCCTCGTTCCAGAACTGATCCCGGGGAATTGGCGCGGCGGGGTGCGCGCCAGTGTGCTCGAGGAATGGCTCGCAAAGGATACGAGCCACGAGATCAAGGCAGTTTGCATTGTCCACAACGAGACCTCAACCGGCGCCACGACTAAGGTGCGTGAAGTGCGGGAGGCAATGGACCGAGCGGCTCATCCAGCTCTGTTCATGGTCGACACGATTTCAGGCCTCGGCTCGGCTGATTACCGTCACCAAGAGTGGGGGGTCGACATCACTATTGCCGGGTCTCAGAAGGGCCTAATGCTTCCGCCGGGCCTAGGCTTCAACGCGGTGAGTAAGAAGGCGATCGAAGCTAGCAAGTCGGCGGGGCTCTTCCGTTCGTATTGGGACTGGAGTGCCCAACTGTCTAATAATACAAGCGGGAACTTTCCCTACACACCGGCGACCAATCTGCTTTATGGCCTGCTAGAGGCTTGCGAAATGCTTATGGAAGAAGGGTTAGAGAATGTTTTCGCCCGACATGAGCGTCATGCGGAGGCGACCCGTCGTGCCGTCGCGACCTGGGGGCTGGAGACCCAGTGTCAGGAACCGAGTGAACACAGTCCGGTACTCACGGGCGTGGTGATGCCCGAGGGTTACGATTCTGACCAGGTTCGTGCGGCAATTTTGGAGCACTACGACATGTCCCTGGGCGCCGGTCTCGGGAAGATCAAGGGGCGTATGTTTCGGATTGGTCACCTTGGGGATTTTAATGACCTAATGCTGATAGGCACGTTATCTGGCGTCGAGATGGGTTTAGCTATTTCTGGCGTGCCACACGGGCGAGGCGGGGTACAGGCGGCCATGGACTATCTCACTGGTAACAGGTAAGTCGTTAATTCCTCAGGCCATATGCGCCTTTTGGACCCGGGGTATCTCGCCGTGCTCGCCTTGATAACGGGCGACGGCCTTCTTTCCCGTGCCGTCCGTCAGGAAGTTGACCAGCGCGAAGCGCCGCCCACCCGTCACGCGCGTGACCTCGTGCAAAAGAGTGCCGGAATAAACTATCGCTTCGCCCGGCCGTGGCCGGTATTCGCGCGACCCAAACTCAGGAAAACGCAAGCCACCCCCTCTGAAATCATCGTTCAGCGCTATTGTCATAGCAAAATGACGATGTGAATTTGGTCCTAAGAAGTCGCGATGAGGGGAGAAAAATCCACCGGCCCCGGCGTCGTAGCAGGCGATACGGTACCGCTCGGCGAATCCTATCCGGAAATGGGTTGCCCGATCGATCCAAGGAACCACGCGTTGGCGAATACATGCATGGATCTCATGAACCAACGGATTTGCGTCGTCGAGAAAATGGTCCACGCGTCGTTTTCGGCCAGGATTGACCACATGGACCAGACTGCCGTCTGGATCGTTGCGCAGGTAGCCGGTATCAGCCTTATCACCTTCGCACCATGCAGTTATCAACTGCGCTCGGAGTTCGGAAGCCAGTACGTTGGGTATCATGATCACGGGTGCATCGAGTTCTGGCTGATTAGCAGCTGCCTTTTTAAGGATCCAGCGAATGTCGGGAGAGCCTGAATGTTCTATTCGGTCGATGAGGCGCAAGCCACGATCTGTCCAGTGTGTCGAGGAACGCTCGTCGTTCGCATCCACCTGGAGTGCTTCAGCAACCTTGCCATCCGGGTCGGGAACCAGTCGCGCGTGTGGATTCTGTAAGCTATCTGATGGCAAGATCGTTCCTGCTAAGACAAGCCAGAACGCACTCTTGGCCTTCAGGCAAGCCGCTGAGGCTTCGATCTCCTCGAGGAGGGAGCGAATATTGACTCTCGACGCGAGTACAGTGATGACTAGGACTTGTCCCGCCAGCCGATCGAGTGGAAGCGTAGCTTCACGTGTCGTGGGAATATCGATCCAAGGTAGAGGATCCCCGGTCATCGGCAGGTTAGCCATTGAGTGGGCCATCTTAGGAGTTTCGTTAGCATTTCCGACACTATACACCAGGGTTAGGCTGAGGTCAGGCATCCATCTCCAATATCCATGGGAGTGAAATGATGCAGGCGGGTGCAGTTCTATTCGTTGCATTTCCTTGGATTCCCAGCGACGATCTGGCAAACAATGCTGCGCCGAATAACTAGGTCCAAAGACCTGGAAACCGATTTTGGAGGACATGTCCGGATGGACAAAAACCGGCTGATCGAAGTCGAGGATCTCAGGGTCTATTTCCCGCTCGAGGATGAGACGGTCAAGGCCGTCGAGGGGATTTCCTGGCACATTGATAAGGGAGAGACATTGGCCGTCGTCGGCGAGTCCGGATCGGGCAAATCCGTTACCGCGATGTCTTTGATGCGGCTCACCGACTATGCCGGCGGTAAGATCATGTCGGGCATGGTAAACTTCCAGCGCAAGAACGGGAGCATCTTAGACCTGGCTAAACAGTCTCAGGAGGTCATGCGCGACATTCGAGGTAACGATATCTCGATGATATTCCAGGAACCGATGACCTCACTCAACCCGGTGTTTACGGTGGGCATGCAGATCGCTGAGGCAATCATCCTGCACCAGGGTAAGACCGAACAGGAAGCGCTGGAGATCGCGCTGGAGATGCTTAAGTTGGTGCGCATCCCAGAGCCAGAGAAACAACTTACTCAATACCCCCATCAGTTGTCCGGTGGCATGCGTCAACGGGTGATGATCGCCATGGCACTCTCATGCCGCCCGTCGCTGTTGATCGCCGATGAGCCGACCACGGCGTTGGATGTCACAATTCAGGCACAGATCCTGGATCTCATTAAACTCTTGCAACGCGACATTGGTATGTCGGTCATGTTTATTACCCATGACATGGCTGTTGTGGCGGAAGTGGCGGACAGGGTAGTCGTCATGCTGCGGGGTGAGAAAGTAGAGGAAGGCCCAGCGATGGAGGTGTTTCATAACCCGCAGCATCCCTACACGAAGGCACTTCTGTCGGCGGTGCCGCGCCTGGGTAGCATGACGGGCCGTACCCTTCCTGCGAAGTTCGCAAATGTTGATGTTCGTAGAGCCGAGGGCGATGAGGTGAAGGATGCCGAGACGGGACAAACGTTGCTTGACATCAAGGACACCGTCCACCGTGAAGCGGAACCGCTCTTGAAGGTCGAGGGGCTAACCACGCGGTTTGACATCCGTAAGGGTATTTTTGGCCGTGCCACCGGACGTATTCACGCCGTTGAAGGGGTCGACTTCGCACTTCAGCCGGGCGAGACTCTTGCGCTGGTTGGCGAGAGTGGTTGTGGTAAGTCCACGACTGGAAGAAGTATTATACGTCTTACCCAGCCTAGTCGCGGTAGCGTGACATTCGAAGGCCGGGAGCTCACCAAGTTGAACGCTGCCGAGATGCGCCCTTACCGCCGCGAGATGCAGATGATCTTCCAGGATCCCTTCGCCTCCTTGAACCCGCGCATGACGGCTGGTTCGGCGATTGCCGAACCGATGGAGGTACATGGCCTCGCCAAGGGGCGGGAAGCACAGGATAGGGTCGCTGATCTGTTGGGACGCGTGGGCTTGGAGCCGGAGCACGCGGCACGTTACCCCCACGAGTTCTCGGGCGGACAGCGCCAGAGGCTCTGCATCGCGCGCGCGCTTGGACTGGAACCTAAATTGATCATCGCGGATGAGGCGGTGTCCGCTCTCGACGTTTCGATTCAGGCCCAAGTGATTAACCTGATGATGGAACTGCAAGAAGAGTTCGGTCTCTCCTACCTGTTTATCAGTCATGACATGGCGGTGGTTGAACGCGTCAGTCACCGCGTTGCGGTCATGTATTTAGGTGAGATAGTTGAGCTGGGCATGCGGGGACAGGTTTTTGAGGATCCGCGCCATCCCTACACCAAGAAACTAATGGCCGCGGTGCCAGTTGCGGATCCGAATCTCCGCAAGACAGAGTTGAACTTGATGACCGACGAGATCCCGAGCCCACTAAAGCCGGTCGGCTACGAGCCGCCTGAACGGGAACTTCTGGAGGTCGACGACGGTCATTATGTGATGCCATACGATGGCATGGCCGCCTAGATGGCGCTCAGACATTAAGCGCGTGTCTACAATCTCAAGGTTTTTTATTAAGATAAATCACAGCATAGCCAACATGCGGCGGGTTGTTTTGATTTCTGGCTCTATTGCCGTCTGTTAACGAGCTCATGTGCAAGTTGGGAAAGTTTGCTGAACCCTACTATCTGGCGGGGCAGCCCATTGAATGCGGACCGGCATATGCCGTAGACCGAAGGCGGTGTCGTCGGATGGCGAGGTTCTCAATTCTCCGGGCGAGGTGATGGACGGTGTTGGCCACCACATAACCAAGTTAAAGTAAATGGGCCAGCGGGAACACAATGTTGATGCAGAAAATGCAACAACAAAGACTGTCTTGAGAACGATCGGAGCTGTGGGTGATTCTTATCAGAAGTCGAGCGACTCCGGCGTGGAAAGGGGTTTTGCTTTCACCCGTCTACTCTCCAGCAGCCAACCACCGCTCTTTGTCGAAGGCTACATGATCCCCAAAGAAATCGGTCCTTGCATCCAACCCATCAAGTTCAGTTCGGGAATAGATCACCTCTGGACCATCGAGCCAACGTGCGTTCCCGCCTCGCCGAACAACCCATGGATCAGCAGGCTGCAGTGTGCTTTGGCGGACGGTGACATCAAAAATGTAGTAATGGTGTGGGATCACTACTCTAGGGTGTAAGGTGTCAATAATCTGTTCGACGTGGTGAAACCCCATCACGTGCTGGGAGTCGTCGATCGGCAGTAGTGCGATGTCGATTTCGCCAAGTCGCTCCCAGATTTCCACCGGCGGATCGTGCCTGTTGTCACCCCAGGCAAGGATTCTTAGCCCGCCGGTTTCGATTAAGATTAGGCAATGATCCCACGACCGCGGATTGTCTGGCGGGGTGATATCAATATGGTCGAAATGGCGGATTATTTTCTTGAAGTCGTATACTGCACTCGAGGAATCGGTCGCGTGCTTATCCGCGATGCCGGTGATACGGACATCGCCGAATTCATAGGTTCCAATGAGACGGTCGAGCAGGACGTGGGCGTCGAGTCGGTGCAGAGCATCGTGGTCAAAATGGGCGTGGGTGGAAATGCCAATGTCGACCCTGGAGATAGGAAAGTCGCGGAAGTACCAATCCCATTTCCGGGTTGGAAAGTTTCGCCAGGGATCGACCATGACGGTGATCCCAGCGGGTGAGGTTATTCTGAACGCCGAACTGCCGAAATAGGCGAGTTCGACCGACCCCTCTTTGGGCACCGGTTCGTCACGCTGAAGTTCGATCATTCGGTTGTGGTTTGTCTTTTGTTTCCAGGCCCAAAGGCCAGAATCGATCTCAAACATAGCAGACCCCGTTTAAAGAGCAGAGCTGTTCATGCCGTAGGCTCGATGATTGACGTCAAGAACGGGCATTTAGTCATGATGGATTATATGGTGCGATACATCCCGCCCAAGAAGGGGTAATTGCCGGCTTTTCTCTTGGGTGTTGCAGAGGGCCTCAGTTCTGGGAGCGCAGCTTGGGATCCATAACGTCGCGCACCGCATCGCCAAACAGGTTAAAACCAAATACAGCGAGCGTGATAGCCACGCCCGGCCATATAGGCACCCAAGGCGCGCTCTCGGCAAACTCCTCGGCCCCTCCCTGCAGCATCAGCCCCCAGGCTGCTGTGGGCTCCTGCACGCCGAGACCAAGATAGGACAGCGAGGCTTCGAGCAGGATCGCTTGGCCAACAAAGGCGGTTAGCATGATTAGAAATGGAGCCATCACATTGGGAATCATATGCCTAACGATGATACGGGTATGACTGTAACCGATAGAGCGAGCGGCATCTATGTAGGGAAGTTCGCGGAGGGCGAGTGCGCTGGAACGCACCACTCGAGCACATCTTGGGATGAACGGTATAGTGATAGCTATGATCACCTTCTCGGTGCCGGTTCCGAAGATGGCGACGATAGCGAGTGCCATGATGACCAAAGGGAACGCCATGAACACGTCCATAAGGCGTTGGAAGATCAGGTCTACGTATCCGCCAAAATAAGCGCTGCCGACGCCGAGGACCAATCCCGCGAAGGCCCCGATGAATGAAGCTGTGAAGCCAACCAGAAGCGCTGTACGCGCGCCATGAATGATCCGAGAGAACAGATCGCGTCCGAAGGCGTCGGTACCTAGGAGGAAAGTTCTTTCATTAGTTTCGTCGAAGGTGCCTGGAGGGTTCAACATATATTCGTAATTCTCAATCACCGGATCGTAAGGTGCGACATAGTCCGCGAAGATGGCCGCGAAGACCATGACCAGGATGACCACGAATCCGGCGGTGCCTAGCGGCTGCAGGCGCGCCATCCGTGTGACGTGGTTCCATAGGGTTTTCTGCTTCGGGAGTTGATCGGCTGATAGCGCGTTGAATTCGGTGATTGCCATGACGCGCCCCCCCTTACGAGTAGCGGATGCGCGGGTCGAGCCACGCATACATTAAATCGACAATGAAGTTGACCATCACGAAGATGAAGACTACCAGCATCACCAGCGCCTGGGTCAATGTGTAGTCTGCCTGTGTGACAGATTCGACAAATAGCTTGCCGAGGCCGTTCAGATTAAAGACCTGTTCGGTAACTACCAGGCCCCCCATCAGGAACGCAAACTCGATGCCGATGATTGTGACTACAGGAAGCATCGCGTTCTTCAATGCGTGTTTGTTGACGATTACCCGCTCGATCAGGCCCTTCGCCCTGGCCGTTCGTACATAGTCCTCGCGCAGTACATCAAGCATTGCCGATCGGGTCATTCTGGTGGCGACAGCGGAATATCGATAGCCGGTCGCTAAAGCGGGCCAGATTAACTGAGAGAGATTGTGTGCCGGGTCGACAAATATCGACTTGTAGTGCAACGGCGGCATCCAAGGCACTCCGCTATAGGCTTGGGTGCCGATCAGCAGTCCCAGAATAATCAGAATCCCGAGCCAGAAAGAGGGCATAGCGATCCCGGCGATGCTGAAAGCGCGAACCAGGTAATCCGTTATCGAATTTTGCTTGGCGGCGGAAATTACGCCAAGTGGGATCGCGATGATGATCGATGTGAGCGTGGCCATGATCGCGATCTGCAACGACAGAGGAAATCGAATTGCGATTTCCTCTGTCACTGGGCGATTGGTCCACATAGACGTGCCGAGGTCGAAGGTGATTAAGCCCCCGATATAACTGAAGAACTGGGATACCTTCGGATCGGCTATGCCAAGCCGTAGTTGGCACATCTTGATCTGCTCGGGATCGACATAGCCGCCCTCTCCGCCGAACTTAAGCAAGCAGACGTCGCCCGGGATCAGGCGTAGTAGCAAGAATACTACGATTGCCGCCCCCAATAGAGTGGGAAACAACATCAGCATCCGCTTGACGATATATGTGTACATCCGCAAGCTCGCCTTTGGGTCTTGGGTAAATGTTTAGTAACAGAAAGTGATAAACGGCCGCCCCGAATGCTTCCGGGGCGGCCAAATTTCAAGCAGGGTCGGACTTAAAGGCCGTGCCGCTTCTTCTCTTCCTGGTCGATCCAGACGTTGTCGAGCGATTGGTTGAGATAGTGGCTTGGCGCGATCTTCCAGCCCTTCACGTAGGAGCGGTGCGGATTGATCTTGTACCACCACATTGTGATCATCTGCGAGGTAAGGTCGTTTAATACCCGCTTTTCATACTGACGCAGTAAGGTCTTTTGCTGGTCCACGTCGGCGGTCTGGAGCAGACGGTCATATGTCTTCTCGAGCTCCGAATCCGAGAAACTGGCATAGTTGTTGCCAGCTGTGGGAAGAAACTTCGAGACGTCTGCTATCGGGTTGACGATCGACTGGCAGTTGAAGTCGATGGAGACATCGAAGTCCTTCTGCTTCCTAAGAGAGGCGTAAAACGGCGTCGACGGGCGAACGTCCTGTTCGACCTTGATGCCCGCCTTACGCCACTGGCCGATCAGCCAGGTGCCCACCACCTTGTAGGGTTGGTCAACGCCTCGGTTTAGCAAAGTGAACTTAAGGTTCGACTGTCCGGCGTCCTTCAATAGGCCTTTCGCTTTAGCGATCGAGCTTTTGATGTCGTCGGAATAGCCAATGATGTTCGACTTCAACTCGCTAACCGGTGTCGCAAGTGGATGTTTGGGGAACACGATGCCGCCGACCGTCTTTACGATGGCGATGTTCGACAGATGCTTGGAGCCCGAGTGACGGTCGATCGACAAGGTCAGGGCCTGACGGACGCGGGCATCGTCGAACGGTTTCTTTTTGTGGCTCGGGGTTACCAGAAGCACGCAGTTCCAGTCGCTTTCCTGCACTGTAATCTTGTCGCCAAGGGCCTTGACAAGATCTTCCCGTGCCTTTGGGGGGAAACCGCGAAACTCGATGTCGGCCCGCCCGCCGCGGATCGCCTGCAAACGAACCGACATCTTGGGAGCCGACAGTGCTGTGTAGCCCTTCAGATATGGCTTGCCCTTGTGATGATAGTTCGGGTTCGCCGCGCCTTTAACATGGCTACCTTGGATATGTTCGACGTACATAAAGGCACCGGTACCGTTAACATTCTTCTGATGCCAATTGTAGCCGTGTTTATCGAGGTCCTTTTTCGAATAAATGAAGTTGAACGGCATGGCCACAGAAGGGATGAAGGTCCCGCTTGGATGCTTCAACTTGAAGATCAACGTCTCCGCGTCCGGCGTGGTGATCGACTCGACCATTTTGAAATATGCCTTGCGGTTCGACGCGATCCCATCTGGTGGGAAGACGATCTTGTCGAAAGTCGCCTTGACGTCGGCCGAGGTCATCGGCGTTCCATCGTGGAACTTGATGTCCGTGCGGATCTTGAAGGTGTATTTGGTGCCACCTTCGGTTCCCTCCGGCACGTCACCCGCGCAAACGTCGCAGACGAAATCTGTTGGCGAGGACGGGTTGTCGGGATTCACCCGGATCAGGCCACTATAGAATGGCTTGATTGGATGGATCATGCCGAATGTCGATTCGATATGGCCGTCATACGATGGGATCTTGGAGCCCACAACAATGTTCAGCTCTCCTCCCTTCTGGGGCGTTGCGGCTTGTGCTATCGCAGCGCCAATCACGAGGCCGGCGCCCATAACAGCGGTCACGACCCTTGGTGCGAGACCTTTCATTAACTCTCTCCTTCCTGAAAGATGCGGGACTTCTCCGTTCCCTCTAATTCGTGAACTTAAATGGGCGGAACACTCCCGCGCCCAATGGCTGGAAGTTCAGAACTGATGGTGATCAATACCCCCAAAACGTCGCGGAACACGCCGCTTTGTCTCCTTGCCATCTGCCCGAACCGGAGCTCGTAACTTTCGGCCCCTTTGCGACACCTTAGTGTCGCGGGCTACCTTCTATCCTCTGTCCACGGGGGTCAAGCTAACAGTGACGGAGACACGCAGAAATCTGCAATTTGAAAACGTAAACCGCTACAATCCGCATGACCGGCCACTCTGCGGCGTTATAATTGTGAACCTACTGGGTAGATAAGGGCACGATTACAATGGCTGAAACGACTATTAAGGCCCTGGTTTTCGACGTGTTCGGAACTGTGGTCGACTGGCGCAATAGCATAGCGCGCGAGGCTGAGGCAACCTTGTCGCCCAAAGGAGTGGTGCTAGATTGGTTGGTCTTTGCCGACAGGTGGCGGGGTAAGTATCAACCGTCAATGGAGCGGGTGCGATCGGGTCACCGGGGCTATGTTCGTCTCGACGTTTTGCACCACGAAAACCTGCTCGAGGTCCTTGACGAGTTCGGTGTCATGGGCCTTGCGGAGGCGGATACCGATCATCTGAACAAAGCCTGGCACCGCCTCGACCCTTGGCCTGATTGCGTCGAGGGACTCACGCGTCTGAAGACCAGGTATATTCTTGGCACTATGTCGAATGGGAATGTTGCGTTGATGGTGAACATGGCTAAGCATGCTGGGCTGCCCTGGGATGTGATACTGGGCGCCGAACCGGCCCAGGCCTACAAACCGCAACCCGACACCTATTTGACCGGTGTGGATTGGTTGGGCCTAGAACCCGGAGAAGTTCTCATGTGCGCCGCTCACAACGACGATCTTCTGGCGGCACGGGACTGCGGACTGAAGACAGCTTTCATCGCCCGGCCTAGGGAGTATGGTCCAGATCAGGACTGGGATTTTAAGGCAGAGCATGACTTTGATCACATAACCGAAAGCATGATCGACCTAGCCGAACAAATGGGCTGTTAAGGATCGGAGTGTCAGAATGACAGTGGCCACAGATTACGCCCGATTTGCCTCAGCAATGCGGAGTGTGAATATCCCCGAAAAGGCCTTGCACCACGCCAAGCGGTCATTGATTGATTGGTTCGCTTGTGTGTTACCAGGCGGATTGGAGCCGCCAGCGACGTTTATGGCCGACGCTTTTTCCGATGAAACCGGGCGTGGTACTGCGGTGTTGTTGCCATCGGGCGTTCGCGCAACGGCACGGACGGCCGCGCTTATTAACGGCACCGCTGCCCACACTATCGAGTTTGATGACATCTTCCGCGATGGGCTCTATCACCCTGGCTCGCCGGTTGGTGCAGCAGTGCTGGCTTCCGGAGGGCACGTTGGAGCCGATGGTCAACTTTTGCTGCGTGGCATTATCTCGGGTTACGAGGTGTCGAATCGCATCGCGATGGCTGTCGTGCCGGCACACTACGATTGGTGGCACACAACCGGTACGGTCGGATTTTTTGGAGCGGCGGCGGCGGCCTCAACGATCTTGGGCCTAAGTGAGGAGGAGTCCGCTCACGCGATCGCGACGGTCGGTACAATGGCGGCAGGTCTTCAGCAGGCGTTTCGGTCCGACGCGATGAGTAAGCCGATACATTCTGGCCGTGCTGCCGAGGGTGGGGTGCTGGCAGCCCAGATCGCCAAGCGCGGGGTGACTGGCGCGATTGATGTTCTTGAAGGAGAGCGCGGCTTCGGTAACGCGATGAGCAGGGACGTCGATTGGGCGGCGGCGGTAGAGGGGTTGGGGGAAGACTTCACGGTCACACGAATGACGCAGAAAAAGCACGCCGCCTGTGGCCATCTGCACGCCGCCGTCGATGCGGTGATCGAAATGAAGGGGACGTACGGACTTGTTATCGAAGATGTCGCTGCCATAAGGGTCACCTCATATCAAAAGGCTAAAGAAATCTGCGGCAACGCCAATCCCAAAACACCTTACGAGGCCAAGTTCAGCACCGCTTATTGCACGGCGCTGGCGCTCCGGACAGGTCAAGCGTTGCGTACAGATGATTTTACCGTCGAACTTTTGGACGATCCGGCCCTGTGCCGCTTGATGCCTCAAGTTACGGTCGAAGTAGACGCGGATTGTCAGGCGACCTTCCCTAAAGTGCGGTCTGCCCGGGTTGAAATCGAGACCATCGACGGTCGAACATTGACCCACTTCGCACGGACCCGGCGTGGCGATCCGGATAATCCACTTTCCGATAAAGAGATTTCTGACAAGTATACTGATCTGGCGTCCCCTGTTGTCGGTGAAAATCATGCGACGGTACTGCTGAAAAAGCTTTGGCGGTTAGATGGGCTGGCCTCAGTGCATGATCTTTCCTTGTCATATACTGTCAACGACGAGGTTGCCGCTGATTAAGAATCACCGTGTCTTTGCTGCGGTCCTAGACAAGCTCATGGTTAGGGCAAAACATTTGTACCAAACTATTCCGTGCTCTTTATCCTGAACTTGACGAAGGATGCGCCCTGATTCTGGAACCGGATATGCGCCGATGGCCACAGATCGAGACCGTTTCTACGAGCCGCTTATTCGCCCAAGATCTGTGGCGATCGTTGGAGCCTCGAATGACCCGTCGAAGGCGGCGGGACGACCGCAACGTTACTTAAAGGCGCATGGTTTCCGGGGCAGGGTCTACCCGGTTAATCCTGGGCGGACGACGGTGCAGGGTGTGACAGCGTTTAAATCCATCGCCAACCTGCCCGAAACTCCTGACCATGCCTATTTATGCGTTAGCACAGGTTCGGTGTTGCAGGCAGTGAAGGCATGCGTCGAAATGGGTGTTCCCGTAGTCTCCATTCTGGCGGACGGTTTTGCTGAGGCGGGGCAGGAGGGCGAAGCGCGGCAGACGCAGTTGGCTAAGATCGCACGCGCTTCCCAAACCCGTGTTCTTGGACCTAACAGCATGGGTGCCATCAACTGCGTGACGGGGACAACACTCTCGGTGAACGCTGCACTCGATACCGATAGGCTCTTGCCCGGGCGCTACTTTGGCATCTCCCAGAGCGGAAGCATGGTCGGTACTATGGTCTCGCGGGGGGCAGCACGTGGAATTGGCTTTGCTGGCCTGGTCTCGGTGGGAAATGAGGTGGACTTGACTGTAGGGGATATAGGCATCGCAGCCGCGGAAGATCCAGGTGTCGACGCCTTTCTTTTGTTCATGGAGACTATTCGAAAACCTGACGCGATGGCCTCCTTTGCGGAACGTGCTCATGCGCTTGGCAAGCCGATCATTGTATACAAACTCGGCCGGTCCAATGCTGCGCGTGAACTCGCGGTCTCCCATACTGGGGCACTGGTTGGCTCAGATTCAGCCGCCGATGCGTTCTTCGCTGCCCATGGTATTACCCGGGTCGACCAATTTGAAACGTTGATTGAATCGCCACCCTTGTTGATCGATTGCCAACAGCGTGAAATCCGTCGTGATAAACCTGTCGCCGTAATCACGACAACAGGCGGGGGTGGCGCCATGGTCGTCGACCAGTTAGGACGGCTAGGTATCGACGTGGCGGCGGGCTCTGAGCCCCTTCGTGCTAGGCTTCGAGACCAAGGCGTGAATCTTGGACCGGGTCGGTTGACCGACGTAACCCTGGCAGGCGTACGTTACGAGACCATGCTGTCCGTGCTCGACGCTTTTGTCTCGTCAGCAGAGTTTTCGATAGTGGTAGCAGTGATCGGATCTTCCGCGCAGTTTCACCCCCAGCTTGCAGTGCAACCAATAATCGACGTGGACAAGACCCTGACCCCGGTTGCTGGCTTCATGGTGCCCCAGGCCGACCCGGCTCTCCGCTCGCTTCAGGATGCTGGGATAGCTGGGTTTAGGACGGCTGATGGATGTGCCGAGGGAGTGCGTGCCGTGCTTGGGACCCATCCACCGCAGGCAGTTGTCAAAACCCCACCGGCCTCGTTGCCTCTGGGCCTGTCGTCCGGGCCGCAGGACGAGGCGACTTCACTCAACATCATGGCCGGCCTCGGCATCGAAGTCGTCGAGACCACGGTAGTTGCGCCAAGAAAGTCAGTTCCGGCGAACCTGTTGTTTCCCGTTGCGGCGAAGGTGTTGTCGGCGAATATCCAGCACAAAACGGATGCCGGCGGGGTCAGGCTGAACATCCCTGATATCGCATCTTTGGAAATGGCGATTGCCGAAATCATGTGCTCGGCATCCGCGCTTCATCCAGAAGCTCACATCGAGGGTGTCTCTGTGCAGCCCATGGTAACAGGGGTCGCCGAGGTCTTGGTGGGCCTTACCCGCGATCCGGAAGTGGGCCCGATTGTCACGCTTGCTATGGGTGGGACCCTCGCCGAAATCTATCGCGATAGCGCAGTGCGTATCGCTCCGGTCTCGGAGGAGGCAGCGCTTTCGATGATCGAGGATGTTAAGGGCCTTTTGGTGCTGCGCGGCTACAGAAATCTTCCTGCGGGTGACGTCAAGGCGCTAACCGACACTATCGTTTCCCTATCGCGCCTTGCTGAAGTCCCCGGCGCCATTGTGTTGGAGGCCGAGATCAACCCGCTTGTCGTGCGTGGCGAGGGCGAAGGCGCTATCGCAGTCGACGGCCTTGTGGTTTTGGGGAGGTCTCCCAATTAGCACAAAGCATTAATTTTGGGGGACAATACTAATGTCTTTTTGATGAATCCGAAAAAGTCTCCCTCGTCGGTTAGATTCTCCGTTCATGTGACGCTCTAGGTGTTGACCCTTGGGTTACCAATTTTGGCAGGTGCCCCGGCAGAATATGCTAAATATTCGTATAGAATTTCGTGTTAATATGTTGGCAATTGGCAATTGAATAACTACAAAGAATCAATAATTGTCTTAAAAAAACGGCCCCGATTTCAACAAATAATGGTCTCTAAAACCTGTCCGGGCCCGCTTTTAATTCAGATGCGATGGGTCCTCTATTTATTAAGAAAATTAAGCGGGAGTCCTGGTCTTTGCCAATCGCCCACAACTAGAAATCCCTGATAGGACAGGGTGACATACGCCAACTTTAAATCTGCACCGCCGAAGCCAGATATTGGTAGTGTATGGGTCGTCAAAGGCGAAGAATTCGTGTGTGCCCCCCTCTGGGTCCGCTACTGTTATGCCCCCGGTAAGTAGGGTCGCCACGCAGACTTTGCCGTCCGCCTCGACGGCGAGTGAGTCAAACATCCGCAAGCCGCCGTCGCAGGTTACCAGGCGCCCCCCGTTCAAAGATAGGGGAAATGGAACTCGAGAGACCATTCCATCACCGGTGATATCGAAGGCATAAAGGCGTGCACTCTCGGTCTCAGCGACATACAGTGTTGTCTCGTCGGGCGACAAGCCGATGCCGTTCGGCGTCATTACCGGTTGGATCACCTCGCGGATTTCGCTGCCATCCGGTCTTGCCCAGTAGATTACGCCTCTATCCATATCGCGGTCGCGTCGCTTGCCGAGATCTGTGAACCACATGTTCCCTGTAGCGTCGAAGACGATGTCGTTTGGCCCGTTAAGTTTATTATCACCGCACCGATCGTAGAGCCGTTCGACCTTGCCATTAGACAGATCCACGCGATCTATCCAGCCACTGACATAATCCTCTGATTGAGCGAGCGGCCGATTGCCGGCGGAATTGTGCGGGCGCTCCCATGCGAAGCCGCCGTTATTGCAGATGTAGCAGGCTCCATCCGGGCCAATTGCCGCTCCGTTGGGCCCACCGCCAGTTTTTGCAATCACTTCGGTGCGCCCATCTGTCAGCACTCGGGTTAACGTTTGGCCCGCGATCTCTACAAGTACCACACTGCCGTCGGGCATGGCGATCGGGCCCTCCGGAAACCGAAGTCCTTCGGCAACAGTGCGGAAACTGGACATGAAGGGCTCCCAGAATATTTTTTCGAGACGAAGTATGGAGGGGTGTTGATTTCGATGCCAGGATTTTCCCATGTTGGGATCAGCGATGCGATGAAGGATGGCTTGTGTAGTACGCTACTTGTGTGAATTAGGATTGGCAGACTAGCTTTTGGTGCTTCAATGCGAGCGAAGGGGCTCGACTATGTTTACCCTGACGGAATCAGATTTTAGTTTCATCGGTCGGGGGCTGAGGCGACCTGAATGCGTGGTGGCGACGAAAAAGGGCGATCTCTTTGCTAGCCACGCGGCGGATGGTGGCGGTATTGCAAAGCTTTATGGTGATGGAAGGATGGAGGTAATACTCGCCAAGTCGGGCGACATACCGGAGGATTTCATCCCGAACGGCTACTCGCTTATGCCCGACGGATCTTTCCTGATCGCCAATGTTGGCGAGGAAGGGGGAATTTTCCAACTCTGCCGCGACGGGGTGATGAAGGCATTCTTGACCGAAATCGATGGACACAAGCTGCCGGCCTGCAATTTTGCTAACCGTGATGAGGTCGGTCGGATCTGGATCTCGGTTTCGACCTGGCTTTTTAACCGGGATGAGGCTTTCAAGAAGGACCATGCTGACGGATTTGTGATACTTGTCGACAACAAGGGCCCTAGAATTGTTGCTCACGACATAGGCTTTACCAACGAAAACAAGGTGGATCCGTCCGGACGCTGGCTCTATGTGCACGAGACCATGGGGCGGTCGATATGCCGCTTTGAGATTCGCGAAGATAATGTGCTTGGACCGCGGGAGACGGTGGCGGAGTATGGGGAGGCGATTTTCCCAGACGGCTTCGAGTTCGACTCAGAGGGTGGCATCTGGTGCACCAGCGTGGTCAGCAACCGGATCGTCCGCATCGCACCGGATGGGTCCCAACATAAGGTGTTCGACGGAGGGAATACAGATCTCTGCTCCCGTGCCGAGGCTGCCTACCAGAGCGATACTTATACCCGCGCACTCTTAAACCAAGGGCACGATAACATTCTCGGAAATTGCGCCAGTATCGGTTTTGGCGGACCGGACTTGTGCACGTGTTATGTCGGTTCTCTTGCCAGTGACCGGATAGCTTGTTTTCGGTCTCCGGTCGCGGGGGCCGTGCCCCCGCATTGGGAGTTTTGAGCTTTAACGCTCACTCGGACCTGTCATGTTGCTAGGGGTCTAATCAATCTTTCGCTTCACGGTTAGTTCTTGATGGAACCTCTTTATCCTATATTTGCAACCCTGTGATGCCGGCGAGGGAACTCCCCGGTCACCACCTATTTGGGATTACAAAGTGCTGGTGTGGACGAGCTCGGGCAGCTTTAATAAGGACACCACGGACGACCCTGAGGGCTTTAACCCGCGCCCCATTTGTGCGTCCACGTTCGGGATCTGGGCGAAACAGGGCACCATCCCTGCTGTGATGGAATGACTTCCACGGAGAGCGACCGGCTTGCGTACGTGAAGCCGGCGTGGCAATCACTGGCCTCGTTTGAATCCAACGGATGGGGGCGTGTCATGGCTAGGCCAACCAAAGTCGAGATCTGCGAGGTCGGACCGCGCGACGGGCTCCAGGCCGAGAAATACTTTGTGCCAACTGACGATAAGATCCGCTTAATCAACAAACTGATTAATGCCGGCATGCCCAAGATTGAGTTTTCTTCCTTCGTTTCACCCCGTGCAGTCCCACAATTAGCTGATGTGGAAGAGGTGTTGGTCGGTCTTGACAGAACCAAAGGGTGCACCCTCGCAGCCCTTGTTCCCAATGCGAAGGGTGCGACGCGCGCTGTAGCGGCCGGCGTCGACGAGATCATAGTTTTCATGTCAGCCTCCGAATCCCACAATATGAAAAACGTCAACCGAACAGTTGATGAGTCGCTAGCCGGCTTCGAGGAGGTGGCGCGCATCGCTGACGATGCCGGCATTCCGGTGCATGGTGCCATCGCAACAGCGCTTGGCTGCCCCTTCGAAGGCGATGTTCCAGTTACCCAGCTTGAATACATTGCCAGGCACTATCGCGACTTCGGTTTTATCGGTGTTGGCTTTGGCGACACAACCGGCATGGCGACACCACCGGTGGTCCAGCGCGCCGTCCGGCATATCCAAGACGTAATACCCGAACTCCCCATCACTCTACATTTCCACAACACACGCGGCATTGGGTTGGTCAACGTTCTTGTTGGCCTCGACGAGGGTGTGAGCCATTACGACGCTTCATTCGGTGGTATGGGCGGTTGCCCGTTCGCACCCAAGGCGACGGGAAATATCTGCACCGAAGACCTTGTCTATATGCTTCACGAGATGGGCATCGAGACAGGCATTGATCTGTTGAAAATGGTTGGCGTGGCCCATGATGTTGAACAGGTCATGGGTCGCGAACTGCCGGGTCAGGTGATGAAGGCAGGGCCACGGCTACAGCTGCATGAGTTGGAAGAGGTGGCGACAGCTGCCGGCTGAAGCGAACCTGCCTAAAAAAGGAACAAACATGGCTTTGTCCGGCATCCGGGTCATCGATCTGACCCGAATCCTCGCGGGACCCTTCTGCACCCTGATGCTTGCCGACATGGGCGCCGAGGTCATTAAAATCGAAGGCCCCAAGGGGGACCCGGTCCGAGGTCAGGGCGTAATCAAGGACGGTTTCAGTTGGTATTTCGCTCAATTCAATCGGAATAAGAAGTCCGTTATCCTGGACCTCTATACTGATAAGGGTAAGGGAAGACTGGCTGAGCTTCTTCAGACGGCCGACGTCGTGGTCGAGAACTACCGTCCCGGCGTTTTCTCCAAAATGGGGTTCCCTCCAGAGCATCTCGAGAAACTCAATCCGAGCCTCATTCACGCCAGTGTTAGTGGTTATGGTTCCTCTGGGCCCTATGCCGATCGGCCGAGTTTTGACTTCATCGCCCAGGCTATGAGTGGCTTCATGAGTGTGAACGGATTGCCTGACGGTGATCCGATGCGAGCTGCGCCACCGATGAGCGATATGATCTCAGGGCTTTATTGTGCCTTTGGAGTGGTTTCAGCCCTCGAGGCCCGTCACCGAACCGGGCGGGGTCAACGGGTAGAATCCAGCCTTACCAGCGGACTCATAAGCATGATGGCATACCTATCAGCAGAGTATTTCGCCACAGGCCAAATCCCGGACCGAACCGGCAACAACCATCCTATCGTTGCCCCCTACGGCCTCTTTCGGGCGCGTGACGGGGTGGTCGCCGTTGCGCCATCTCACGAAATCTTCGTGCGTCGCTTTCTGGGCGTTCTTGGATTAGAACATCTGTTGAACGAAGACCGATTTTCTACTAACGCCAATCGGATGGCTAACCGCGACGCCTTGATGGAACTAGTTAATGCGGTTACGGAGACCGGAACAGTTGATCATTGGATCAAAGTAATCAACGAAGCTGGGTGCCCATGCGGCAAGGTGATGAACCTTGCCGAAGTGTTTTCTGACCCTCAAGTCCTGGCCCAGGAAATGGTTCTCGACGTCCATCATCCCGGTCATGGCAAAATCAAGATGACTGGTTTTCCGGTGAAACTTTCCGATACCCCAGCCCTGTTACGCCGGCCAGCCCCTGATTTGGGCGCAGATACAGAAGATGTGCTTGGCGGCCTGCGGAACCGCAGGTCAGGAGTATCTACCAAAGGGACGCCCGTAACATCTCGTACCGGGGATGATTGATAGGGCTGGTGGCTCAATGAACACCCGCTTAGCGGAGAACCCCTCCAACATCCAAGTGCCTAATGTTTCCAAGATGGCCTGGCGGATCGGGTCAACTTTTACCACGTGTGCCGAACCGGTCTGGGAGTTAGGTTTGGTGATGTAGGCTTGTGCACCGTGAAGCCCACATCTATAGCGAAAACGGCTAAAAGACGGACACGGGACCCTGGCCCAATGGCGACGGATTTAGCGGTCGCCACGTTCCGAATCTATATCCGTTTTCAGGTTATCGAGACGGGAGTAGATCGATAGTCAAGGACACCAAACTAAATTGGAGAAATCTATGGACGTGCTTCAAGCCATTCGCACCCGCAAATCAATACGGGCATTCACTGACGAACCGGTTCCCAGGGAGACGGTAGAAAAAATTCTCGAAATCTCCCAGCGGTCGCCAAGCGGCACTAACACCCAGCCGTGGCATGTCTACGTCTGCACGGGTGCGGTGAAACAGGCAATTACCGACGATGTGCTGGCCATGGTGAAGGCAGGTGAGGGCAGGAGTTATGAGCACTACGGCTATTATCCTGAAAAGTGGAAGGACATCCATCGGGATCGCAGGCGCGGTGTAGGATGGGCTCTCTATGACCTCCTCGGTATTCAGAAGGGCGACCGCGTGGGTAGCGCTAGACAAAGCGCCAGGAATTTCGTGTTCTTCGACGCGCCGGTTGGTCTTTTCATCACTATAGACTCCTATTTGCTGCGAGGCAGTTGGGGGGATTCCGGGATGTATGCCCAGACGATCATGCTGGCGGCACGGGGTTTTGGACTGCACACCTGTCCGCAGGCCGCGTGGATCCCGTATCGGGAACCGATTTTTAAGCATCTCCGTATTCCCGCCGATCATGAGTTACTGACTGGAATGAGTTTGGGATACGCGGACGAAAACGCGATCGAGAATACTCTGGTGAGTGACCGTGAGGATATTGGCAACGTGGCCCATTTCTATGGCTTTGATTGAGGGTAGATATATCGTTCCAACTCGTATCATGGTGGGATCCCAATGGTCCCTTATAACGCTCAGTAAGATGCGCCTGGCGGCGTTCAGGAGAATTTTTTGATTAAATGAGAAACTGGTCTTCGTCCCATGGTTGTCGATGGGCCCAGGACAGAACAAACAGAGGAAACTTGGGATGAAAGTCGGGTTGGGAATCGGATACTCTGGTGGCGCGATGGAACTGCCGGTCGAGCGGGTGAAACGGGCGGAGGCATTAGGATACAACTCGGTCTGGTCGGCGGAGGCCTACGGCTCTGATGCGGTCACGCCGCTCGCCTATCTCGCTGCTATGACCTCGCGGATCAAGCTTGGAACAGGGATTATGCAGGTATCTGCTCGGACGCCGGCCAATGCGGCGATGTGCGCGGGAACTGTCGACACGATGTCCGGGGGAGGGCGGTTCATCGCCGGGCTAGGTGTCTCGGGACCGCAAATCGTTGAAGGCTGGTATGGCAGGCCTTGGGGTAGTCCATATTATTGGCTGAAAGATTACGTTGAAATCATGCGAAAGATCTGGCGTCGGGAAGAAGGCCTCGTCCACGATGGCAAGCAAATCGCGTTGCCCTATGCCGGCGAAGGTGCGATGGGGGTAGGCAAGCCCCTCAAGTCGATTTTGCACATGAACCCAGACATCCCGATCTATTTAGGTGCTGGAAACGAGGCAACGGTACAGCTATGCGCCGATATTTGCGACGGCTGGTTGCCTCTCGGCTTCACACCGGGGACCATGGGCGAATATCGGCCCTGGCTGGAAAAAGGGTTTGAGAGGGCTAAGAAGCGGGGCGAGGATAAGGGCTTTCACAATTTTGAAATTCAAGCCTCGATCCATGTCGAAGTCGATGATTCTGTACAGGCCGCCCTCGATAAAATGAAGCCTGAAGTCGCACTTTATGTGGGTGGCATGGGCCATCGGAACAAAAATTACCACAAGGACATGATGGTCCGGCGCGGTTACGCCGACGCAGCCGAGCGCATCCAGGAATTGTTTTTGGATGGTCGCAAGGCCGAGGCGGCGGCAGCCGTTCCGGACGAATGGGTCGACGCGAAGTCCCTGGTTGGGCCGCCCGCGCGGATAAAGCAACGGTACCGTGCTTGGGAGGAGTCAGGGGCCACCTCCGTTACCGTGCGAACTAAGCAAGACGAGGCGGTCGAGGTTATGGCTGAGGCTGCTCGCCTAAACCCGCCGCGGTGATGAATCTGGTGGCGGTATTCATCTCGTTATCAAATATCTCGGAACTCTGTCACCCTGTTAACAAGCATGGTTGTTCCGTTTAGTAGAGCCGTGGGGCAGGTCACATATTCGATGGCACGATAGGGGCGAACTTCAGAAAGGGTTCAATGTTGGAGTCGGCACCGATTCTTCCAGCAAACCCTCGGCCTTTAGGTCGCTCCAGAGGGAAGGGGACACGGGAGTGGTCATTGCGGTAACATTGGCTCGCACTTCCTCCGCCCTCACCGCACCTAGCGCTAGAGAGGAAACTTGCGGATGGCCAAGACAGAATCTTATCGCTGCCGTCCCGAGTGGAACGTTGTAGCTCCGACACACCGACTCGATGCGCTGCACCTTCTCAAGTATCTCGGGCGGGGCGGGCATGTAATTGTAGGTGGCATCGCCGACAGGGCCAGTGGCTAGGATGCCTGAATTGAATACGCCACCCAGTATCACTCCAACGTTCTTTTCCTTGGCGAGTGGTAGGGCCTCTTCCAATGCCGGTTGTTCCAAGAGCGAATATCGACCAGCTAGGAGAAAGCAGTCGAAGTCGCCATCGCGCAGAAATTTCGAGACATAATCTGGATGATTAGTTCCAAATCCGATACCTTGGATGGCCCCCTCCGACCTTAATTTTACTAGAGCCTTGTGCGCGCCATCCATCGCCTCTTTATAGCGTTTCGGGCCCTCCTCTGGCCCGTGGGCCCATGGGTCTGCGTCGTGAATTAGCAGAAGGTCTAGCCTTGGAAGGCCTAGACGCATAAGGGAATGCTCCAGGGATCGCATTGTAGCGTCATAACCGTAGTCGTGCACCACGTCGAACTCCAGCCCGCCGACGAAGCGCGAAGTCCTGGTGCGGCCTCCGGGTGCAGGGACTAGCAAACGACCGACTTTACTGGATAGTACCAGTTTATCCAATGGTTTGCGTCGCAGTGCTGTTCCCACGCGATGCTCTGCCATGCCCTGGCCGTAGTGTGGGGCGGTGTCGAAAAAGTTGATCCCGAGGTCTGCCGCTGTTTCGACTGTGTTGATGGCGGTCTCATCGTCGAGAACCTGGTAGATATCGCCCAATGGCGCGCTGCCGAACCCTAGTTCTGCGACAGGGATGCCAGTTCGCCCTAGGGTGCGCGTGGGGAGCGTTGGGGGTGTGTCAGGCACGGCCTCAGGCGTCTCCCATCTTGAGTGCCTCGATGAAAGCCGATTGCGGAAT
>PBMU01000023.1 GCA_002722775.1 Rhodospirillaceae bacterium | reverse complement strand
TCTTTTTGTAAGCGAAACCGGCTCTGACCTGGAACGACCTAGGCTTAATGTGCACGCGGCCGGCAAGACGCAGGATCAGTGGTCGCGCGACGCACAAGAAGGTGACCATGGCAGCGACCGGATTTCCCGGTAGGCCGACGAATGGGACCCGAGCCACCTGGCCAAGCGCGATTGGGCGCCCTGGCTTGATCGCCAGACGCCAGAAATGCATTGAACCATGTTCTGCAATTGCGCCGCGCACATGGTCTTCAGCTCCAGCTGATACGCCACCCGAGGTCAAGATTACGTCATGACTTTCGGCTGCCGCAGTAAGTGCCCGACCGATCTCGGCCTGGTCATCTGGCAGGATCCCAAGGTCGTCGACTACGCAGCCCACACCCTTGAGCAAGGCTGCGAGGGTAAAACGATTGGAATCATAAATCGTGCCGGGCTTCCGCGCTGTGCCAGGGTCACGCACTTCGTCCCCTGTGGAAAATATGGCTGCCCTCAGTGGTGTGCGCACCGAAAGGTTGGTCACTCCCACCGACGCGGCGAGGCCGATCTCTTGGGCGCGTAAGACCTGACCGGCCTCCAGGATGATGTCACCTACCTTGACGTCCTCACCGGCGAACCGGCGGTTGGCGCCGCGCTTGATGCCGGGAGGGAGGACAACCAAGTCTCCAGTCTCGGTGCAATCCTCCTGCATCATCACCGTGTCGGGAGCGACGTTGTCCGCACCGGTCGGCATTGGTGCGCCGGTGAAGATCCATACCGCTTCACCGCGTTCCTGGGGGCGGAAAAATGGGTGACCGGCCGCCGCGATTCCGGCGACAGGTAGTGTCGTTGGGGTGTTGGTCGAGAGATCGTCGAAATACACCGCATATCCATCCACCGCCGAGTTGTCATGCGGCGGCACCATTTCACCTGCGACTACGGTCGTGGCCAGGATGCGACCATGGGCGGAGGCGAGCGCCACGGTCTCTGGTTCAGCGATCGGTACCAGCACTACCAACAGATGGTCCAGAGCGGTGTCGACCGGAGTTAGGCCGCCCGCGAACGCGAAACAATCGTCACTTAGTTGAGCCATGAAGAAAGCCTATCATAGGCTGGCTCGGAGCCCAGTGCACATCATGATGAAGTCTCCAATAGGGGGAATGTTGTTCAAATCGAGCACTGGAACCGTGGCCTCTGGAATTGGGCCGTCACTAGCGATGGCGCGTACATGGCTGTCCTCAGGTTGTAGTAGCGGCTTTCCATTGGTCGTGCGGTAGACCTCGAGCTTGTCGTGGGGCTGGTGCTTGAATCCTTCGACTAAGACCAAGTCCACAGGGCTCAACTTGGCAAGTATCTTATTGAGGTCAAGTTCAGGCTCACACCTATTTTCGTGTAACAGTGCCCATCGGTTGACCGAGGAAATCAAGACTTCGGTTGCGCCCGCTTCTCGGTGGACGTGGGAGTCTTTGCCCGGTTTGTCAATATCAAACCGATGATGTGCATGCTTAATGGTCGAGATCGTAAGGCCGCGTCCCACCAGGTCCGGGATCAATCGGGCCAGCAAGGTGGTCTTGCCGCTACCGCTCCAGCCGGCGATCCCGAATACTTTCATGTTTTAATTCCTCGCTTTTCAGCCGGCATGATCATTTAGTCTTACGCGTTTTTTTGAGCGGCGGTGAGCTTGCCGCACCCCCCCGCCCCGCCGTTGTTCCAGACACGTCACTGTCGGCGCTGACATGGAGCAATCCGGAGCGGAGGTAGTCGTATCCAGTCCAGATGGTCAAGATCGCCGCTCCCCAAAGGAACGCCTCTCCAATGATCAGGGACGGGATCTGGACCGGACCAGCATCGCCAATGATCAAAAAGCCCAGCGAGAACATCTGTAGCATGGTTTTCCACTTCGCCAGGCGGCTTACTGGAAGTCCGACACGTATCTCCGCTAGATATTCGCGTAGACCGGACACCAAGATCTCACGTAACAGAATGACTATCGCGGGTAGTACTGCCCAGTCTTTGATATAGTCGAAGGCGCAAAGCACCAATAAACAACCGCCAACCAGTAATTTGTCGGCGATCGGATCGAATAACCGGCCAAGTGCGGATTGTTGGTTCCACGACCTTGCAATATAACCGTCGAGGTAATCCGTGATCGCGGCGAAAGCATAAAGGCCTAATGCGATCCAACGCAGTGACGGAGTACCGACCCAGATCAAGGTGATCAATACAGGTAGTGCCCCGATACGGGACATTGTCAGAATGTTCGGCAAACTCTTCATGACTCGGTCCAGGGTCAGGAGTGACCGGTGGGTCGAGGTTACACCCTTGGGGGAGATTAGATCACTTATCCATCGTCGTGAAAATAGTCATAGATCTTCCTAGCGACCGCCCTGCTTATGCCTTCGACGATTTCCAAGTCAACTAAGCCGGCGCGGGAGATGGCTCGGCCTGATCCAAAATGGTTCAGCAGTGCACGTTTGCGTTTGGCGCCGATCCCCGGAATGTCTTCTACGCCGGTGCGTGTCAACGCCTTCGAACGGCGTTTTCGATGGGTTTCGATGGCGAAACGATGAGCTTCGTCCCGCAACCTTTGCATATAGTAAAGCACCGGATCGCGCTCCGGCATCGAGAATGGCTGACGGCCTGGCATGTGGAACCTTTCGCGCCCGGCGTTTCTGTCTGGACCCTTAGAGATCGCAACGAGACAGATGTCGTCTATGCCTAACTCAACCATAGCTTTCGCAGCCACGGAGAGATGGCCCTCCCCACCATCGATGAGTACTAGGTCAGGCCAACTTCCTCTGTCACGGTCGGGATCCTCTTTCTGAGCGCGCGCGAACCGGCGACGCAGCACCTGCCCCATCATCGCGAAGTCGTCTCCCGCTTTGAAATGGTTGCCACTCTGATCTGCCGCGTCGACTGGTCCCATTTCTCCCGTCGTGTCCGATAGGTTGCGAATGTTAAACTTTCGATAGGCGTTTTTCACAAAACCGTCCGGGCCGGCGACGATCATGGCTCCGACCGCGTTAGTGCCATGAATATGGCTATTATCGTACACCTCGATCCGATCTGGCACTGCTTCCAAATTGAAGGCCTTGGCGACGTCGCCCAGCATCCTTCGGTGCGATGCGCTCTCTGCGAGCCTCCGACCGAGGGCTTCGCGCGCGTTGGTCTGTGCGTGGTCCAGCAATTTTCGTTTTGGGCCCCGACGAGGGTTTAGCAGCCTGACCTTGCGTTCAGCCTTGATTGAAAGCGCTTCGGCCATAAGTCCTCGCTCCATGAATTCGTGGCTAACGAGAACCTGATGCGGCGGGATTTTGTTGTCGTAGAACTGCCCAATGAAGGCTGTCAATACTTCGGCTGGGTCATGGGTTTTATCGTGCGAAGGGAAGTAGGCTCGGTTGCCGTAGTTGCTCCCACCCCGAAAGAAGAACACTTGGATGCAACTCGCTCCACTCTCGCTATGAAGTGCGAAGACATCAGCATCAAATAAACCTTCGACATTGATATCCTGGTGAGCTTGGATTTGGGTCAAGGCCCTTATCCGGTCGCGATAGAGCGCGGCCATTTCGAATTCCATATCCTGACTGGCTTCCTGCATGCGTTGAGCCATCACCCGTTGTACCGTTCCCCCGTCACCTGCAAGAAAGTTACGAGCCTGCTCCACTAGTTCGCTGTAATCCTCCTTGCTCACATAGTCGACACAAGGCGCAGCACAGCGTTTTATCTGGTATTGAAGACAAGGTCTGGTACGACTGTTGAAAACCGTATCCGAGCAATTCCGAAGCAGAAAGGCACGCTGCAACGCAGTGATTGTGCGGTTCACCGCGCCGGCTGATGCAAAAGGTCCGAAGTACCCCCCGCACGAAGTCCGCGCGCCGCGGTGCTTCACTAGGCGTGGCCAATCAGTGTCTCCGGTAATTAGTATATGCGGAAAGGACTTGTCGTCCCGCATCAGCACATTGTAACGCGGCCGCAGACGCTTGATCAGATTGCTTTCCAGAAGCAGAGCCTCTACCTCCGTATGGGTCACTAAGACTTCCATCGCAGTCGTCTCGCTTACCATCCGAAAGATCCGGTGCGAAATCTTCGCAGGCTTAGTGTAACTGGAGACACGACGTTTCAGATTTCGCGCCTTGCCGACATATAGGGCGGTCCCTTTGTGGTCGAGCATCCTGTATACGCCAGGAGAATTTGGTAGCGTCGTCACTTGGTCCTGAATAACCGCGATTCCGGCCTCAATATTCGGACCCGGTCGCACCCCTGCTGTTTCGGTTTCTCCTGCCGTCCCTATAGGTGTTTCAGTGGTGTTCATCTGTTGAATCTCGTGGTCCTGCACGGCGGCGTCAACCGGTCGGTGTTTATCGCCCTGACAGTAATCCACCATCCCTGTGGAAAACTATGTGGGTAAACCTGTAACTTGGTCCTTTCAGACCGCGGCTTTCATAGTCTTAACGGGTATGCCTAAAAAAAAGGCAATTAGCCTATCTATTTGATTTCAAATAAATTTCAACCATCTACGTTGGCCCGGGGACACCACGGACTATCACATTGTGACGATGTGATAGCATAGGTGGTATTCATTTTAGTTCGAATAATTGAAAGACATTTTGTTAAGGTTTTGATGGCTTAATAAGCCGATAAATAGAGTATCCCCGTTGACCTAATCAAATAAATCACCATGCCCTGACATATGATCTGCATTAGGAACTAGACCCGGACTTGAACAGACATTAAATCGCGAAACGTCGGTTACACGAAATCGGCAGATGTGGAGACTTGCACCCATGCATAGACTATGTCAGAGGGAAGCAAGGCCGATGCGCGAGATCTTAAAGACGACGAGGCGAGAAATGGCCAATAGGACAAAAAGGTCCATCCTGATTACGGGGGGGGGGCAGCGGATCGGTGCCGCACTAGTACGGTCGTGTGCTCGTGAGGGTTGGTTTGTCGCGGTGCATTGTCATGCTTCGGTGAAGGAGGCGGAAACGCTTGTCGGCGAAATTCGTGCGGCGGGCGGAGCGGGTAAGGTGGTGTCAGCCGACCTTTCCAATCCGGCAGCTATACCAGGCCTACTTTTGGAAGCTCGGCGGAACGCTCCACCGTTAATCGCATTGGTGAACAACGCGTCAGTCTTCGAATATGATGCGGTCGGCTCCCTCAATGCTGAGGGGATCGACCGGCATCTAGCCGTTAATCTGCGCGCCCCGGTGCTGTTGAGCCAAGCGTTCAACGATACCTTTGGGGATGGTTATAAAGATGACGGTTGCATCATCAACATCCTCGACAATAAGGTGTTTGCGGTGAATCCCGACTATTTCTCATATACAGTCAGCAAGTTCGGTCTTCACGGCGCGACACTGGCCATGGCCATGGCCATGGCGCCAAGGTTGCGCGTCAACGCGATCGCACCTGGAATAACATTGGAAAGTGGAGGACAGGGCGAGAAAAGTTTCCGTGACGGTCAACGGATGAGCCCGATTGGACGGGTGTGTTCCGCTGATGATATCGCAAACGCATTATCCTTCATTCTTTCAACCCCGTCGCTGAATGGCCACGTGATTACTGTGGACGGGGGCCAGACGTTGCAAAGGCTGCCGCGGGACGTCGCTTTTCTTGGCGGTGGTGGTTAAGGGTAGCCATGGAGATCGTCTCCACAAAATTGTGCTTAGTCGATTTTGAAGTCAGAGCTGATATTGGTATCCACGACTTCGAACAAGGGGCGTTGCAACGTGTTTTGATCTCGGTGGAGATGGAGGTGACGTCGGCTACCCTGGAAGCGGCGGACCAAATCCAGACGGTGCTGGATTATGATTTCTTGCGCCAAGAAATCCTGACCTTGGTGGAAGGGCAGCGGTTCAATCTTCAAGAGACGCTCTGCCGTGAGGTGGTTGCGATCCTGAATCGTCAGCCAACTGTGCTCGGCGCCGTGGTCTCCATCCGTAAACCGGACGTTTATCCAGATGCGGGTTCAGTTGGCGTTGAAATGGTGTTCCGACGTTGAGCCGAAAATTCTCTAGAGCCACGGAAGACCTAAACGGTCCGGGAAGAATTGGGCATATATATAGGCCACGTAGATCAATGAGAAACTGATGGCGATCGGCCTGACCAAGCTTTGTAGACTGATCACAGCGACGACGAAGAACGCGGTAACGGCTGTCATTATCCACAGGTCGAAGGATAGAACCTCGTGCGGAATCTCCAAGGGTTGCACAAACGACACAGCACCCAAGATACCAAGGGTGTTGAATATGTTGCTGCCGATGATATTACCTAGCGCCACATCGTTTTGTCGGCGTATCGCGCCGACTACGGTGGTTGCCAGTTCGGGCATAGATGTGCCAAGGGCAACCATAGTAATGCCGATCACTGTTTCTGAAACGCCGAGTGCCTCGGCGATGTCCATTGCCCCGGAGACAAGTAGGCGCGCTCCACACAATACCCCAATCAAGCCTGCGACAGTGTAGAGCCAGGCTTTAGAATTGGTGGTTGGAACGTGGTCGATCTCATCGGCCTCCTGGGCGCGTATGCCAATATGAATACCAAAGCGGCGTTCGTCGAAATAGCAGTAGAACAGGTATGTTGTTAGGCATGTGACCATGATTGCCCCATGCCAACGTTCGATTATTCCATTCCCAGCCAGCATTATGAAAACGACTGTCGAGATGACCAACACCAGACAGTCACGCCGTAAAGAGCGCCCGGTGCAGACGAATGGATAGATAATTCCAACGGTCCCAATCATAAGCAAGATATTGGCGATGTTGCTCCCAATCACATTGCCGATTGCTATGCCAGGTGAGCCGAGATGAGCAGCCTTCAGGCTAACAAAAAGTTCGGGGGCCGATGTGCCGAACGCAATCACCGTGAGGCCGATAACATGGGGGCTTATTTCCGCGTTACGTGCGACTGCTACTGCCCCTCGAATCATGATTTCCGCACCAATGATTAGCAACAAGAGGCCGGTAAGGGTGGTCAATGTTGCCATCATTATGCGGAGCCCCGACTTTGTGAGGCATTTATCCAATTTGCGAAATTAATGCTTATCGACAGTAGTTTAAAAGCCTTGGAGGCGCAGATAGAGGATGATCTGTTGCAGCCCATGCGGGCCCTCGGTTCGTTCGCGCGCAGGGCCGCGCGCATGAAAGCGTTGTACCTAACATTGCACCTCGTCGGGGTCCAGGCGCTGACGCCGAATTCGCTTAACAAGAGATATATAGAGATTGTCAGTTGAATTCCCAACACCGCCGTAGTGAACCAAGTGGACCTTGTAACCTGGCAAACCCATCAGGTACTGCATGAGGCCCCGCCGAGTACGCAAAACCGCGCACAATGTGGATGGTTTAATTGAACCCGCTTACCCGATTTGGTGAGGCTGGTTCCAAGTTCAAAGCGTTCGTCATAAGGTAGAAGTGTGCACGCCAGAACCGCCGGAGCATCGGCGCCCTTGCGCTTAACTACCATGCGTGCCGACGCACACATTTGGGCGTCTGGGGAGGTCGATAGGATTTCCCAGCAGGCTTCGCTTATCTCCGGCACGTCGGCGTTTGCGTCCATCTCGGGAAATATCACAAGATCTAACGGATTGGTCGAGTCCAGAGTGAGGCCTAGTTCGTCGAAAAGGCGACCGAACCCTTCGCGCAATGTCGTGTCCGGTTCGTTGGTCAGGTTGCGCCCAGCGATGTTCACCGTAAACCCTTGATCATGCAGCCACGATAGCCCTCTCAACATTGATTTCCACGTGTTAGGTCCGCGCTCGGACTCGTGTATGGTGGAAGTGTAGTGATCCATTGACACTCGAACCGTTAACTGGCCGGTGAAGCGACTATGGAGTTTGAGCAGGCCGGCACGTTTGTTCCACATCGGTTTCATTGCGTTGGTTAATACCAGAGCTTGGTATCCGCGATCGAGGGTGTCGGTGAGCATGCCGAGAAAGCCTGGGTTCATGAAGGGTTCACCTCCGGTGAAGCCAACAAGCCGTGTTCCGAACTCATGGGTGGCTATTTCATCCAGATAACCTGCTACCTCGACCTCGCTGATATATGCAAGACGATCGTTTCTGGGTGAGGACTTGATGTAGCAGCTCACGCATTCGATATTGCATAGCGTTCCGGTATTAACCCAGAGTGTGTCGAGGGTGCGCAGTTCGACATGGGCACGTGGTTGCCCTCCTGCTGTCACCATTGGGTCTCTAAACTTCTTCGGATCAAGCTGTCGGGCTTCCTGGACTGCTGACATGAATATCCCCGGTTATTTATCGCCTGCCGACCCTTCAGATGGGTGATCCAGACCTAAGGGCCGCCGAGCATCGGGGCAAGTGCAAATGCGTTCTGTCGCCGAAAACGCATATCAACACCCGAGAAAGAGAAACTCCAAAACCTTGCGCTGAGCAGCGCACCAGAATGAACAGTCCGGGCTTTCGCGTGTAAAGGGCGATGACATCTCCATTGACAGGCCCATGAAGATCCCAACGAACAGCAGAACTACCACCAGAACAGGGACCGTTGCCTGACGAAGTCGCTGGCCTAGAGGCAGGATGTGCGATAGATCCGGTGGCCGTCTTTCACGATCAGGCATTGGAAACTCCGTCTCTCCCGGTCAACGTCCCCGCAACTAAGTTTCCTCCGATCCCGCCACCGCGTCCAGAGCGGACGAAAGACCGGGGCCAGGAGGTTGGTGCATCCTCGTTCGGTTAGTACTGAACCCAGTAAATGCAGCCTTACAAGGAACAAATAAAGCAGCAAAAAGGAGCGTGGGCTTCCTGGCAGCATGACGAGTGAGTAGGTGATTGTCCGGGCGCTCGGGCAGCCGGAGTTGATATTGGTGCCTGATGGGATACCGGCCTGCAGCAGGTTTATTAGCCGCTCTGAAGATACAAACAAAGCGCTCAAGGTCACAGATCTGTCGTCTGCTTTGCCCCCGCCGCACCGTTTCCTCACTCCAGAAGTTAGCATTCAAGAATTACCCGTTATCAAATCTGGGTACTTTGATTGACGGGACAGCGCATGGAATATGATCTAGTGTATTTTCAACCTGCAGTGCCTTGATAATGCCTAAAACTTTCCTGGTTTCGGAGCCCGTTTGCGTTTCTGTTTCGATTGAGAGCGTCCAAACGCTGGCTGAACAGCAGTTTTAATTCGGATGATAGCGCCCTTAGGGAGCGGTCTACCTTCGGGTGTCATGCCAAGATCAGCGGCCTCAAGGCGCTTGATCTCAACGCGCAGCCTCGCAGCCTCTTCGAATTCGAGGTCGGCGGCGGCGGCGCGCATCCGACCCTCTAACTCACCTATGATATGCTGGATGTCTTTGCCGACGAGGTCGCCTTCTTCCTCGCCTGTATCCACTGTCACGTGGTCTCCGCGCTCGTAGACGGACTCGAGGATATCGCCGATCGACTTTCTGATGCTCTCGGGCGGGATGCCGTGAGTCTCAGTGTATTCGCGCTGGCGCTCGCGACGCCGGTCAGTTTCATCGATCGCATATTGAAGACTGTCCGTCATTCTATCGGCGTAGAGGAGTACCCGGCCATCGATGTTTCGGGCAGCCCGCCCGATGGTTTGTATCAGGCTGGTACGGGAGCGAAGATATCCTTCCTTGTCGGCGTCCAGAATTGCAACCAGCGCGCATTCAGGGATGTCGAGCCCTTCGCGCAAAAGGTTGATACCTATCAACACGTCGAATGCACCAAGCCGCAGGTCGCGGATGATCTCGATACGTTCCAATGTCTCTACATCGGAATGGATGTAGCGAACCCTTAAACCGGCCTCCGCCATATATTCGGTTAAGGCCTCGGCCATTCGTTTGGTTAGCGTAGTGATCAACACTCGATGGCCCTTGGCGGCACAGTCCTGGCATTCGGCAATGACGTCGTCGACCTGGGTCGTGGTCGGGCGGACGATACATGCCGGATCGATAAGGCCGGTTGGGCGAACTAACTGCTCGATGAATACGCCACGAGTGCGTCCCAGCTCCCAGGGACCAGGTGTGGCCGAGACGAAGACGGTTTGAGGGCGCATATCATCCCATTCTTCGAATTTGAGCGGCCGGTTGTCGATGCAGGAAGGCAGGCGAAAACCAAACTCCGAAAGGGTGGACTTCCTCGCATAATCGCCTTTGAACATGCCGCCGATCTGCGGGACAGTTACATGGCTCTCGTCGACTATGAGCAGTGCGTTGCCCGGAAGGTACTCGAATAGTGTTGGCGGCGGTTCTCCTGCGCTGCGCCCGGAGAGATAGCGCGAATAGTTCTCGATCCCGGCACACGACCCGGTCGCTTCCATCATCTCCATGTCGAAGGTTGTACGTTGTTCCAGGCGCTGTGCCTCCAGCAATTTACCTTGTGCGATCAATTCGGCGAGGCATTCCTTTAATTCTACCTTGATCTGCTGGACTGCCTGCGACAGCGTTGGTTTGGGCGTTACATAGTGCGAGTTGGCGAAGATTCGGACTTGTTCCAGCTCGGCCGTTTTGTGGCCAGTGAGAGGATCGAACTCGACCAGCATCTCGAGCTCGTCGCCAAAGAAAGACAGCCGCCAAGCGCGGTCTTCCAGATGGGCCGGGAATATCTCGAGCGAATCCCCGCGCACTCGGAACGAACCACGGTTAAACGCAGTGTCATTGCGACGATATTGCAGCTCAATCAGCCGGCGCATCAGGGGTTGAAGTTCGTAAGTGTTGCCAACCTTCAAGATCACCGTCATCTTGCCATAGGTCTCGACTGCGCCGATGCCATAGATACAGGAAACTGAGGCAACAATGATCACATCTTCGCGCTCTAGAAGCGCTCTCGTAGCGGAATGGCGCATTCTATCGATTTGTTCGTTGATCGAGGCCTCTTTCTCCACATAAGTGTCGGTCCGCGGTACATAGGCTTCAGGCTGGTAGTAGTCATAGTAGGAAACGAAGTATTCCACCGCGTTGTTCGGGAAGAAACTCTTCATCTCGCCGTAGAGCTGGGCGGCCAGCGTTTTGTTCGGGGCCAGGATCAAAGTAGGGCGGCGTATCGTTTGGATGACATGCGCCATGGTGAAGGTCTTGCCGGATCCGGTGACGCCGAGTAGCACCTGATCCCATTCTTTATGCTCCAGGCTTTCTACCAGCTCCCTGATCGCCTGGGGTTGGTCACCCGCTGGCTCGAAATCCGAGATCACCTCAAACGGTTGTCCGGCGTCCTGGGTCGCAACATCGGACTTCAGATCAGGTGCTTCGGCGCCGATTAGCTTGGTGTGATTGCGCTCCTGGCGGCGGGCCTGGAGCTCCGCGGAACTATCAGCCCTTGTAGTCATCTGAGTGATCATACTCCTAATCTAGGTGTGACATGGGAGCGGGGGAAGGGGCAGGTTGGATCCTGATGTGAAAATGGAGCCCCGGAGGATTGTAGCGACGTTTGTTCGGTGCAACGTCCGTCTTCCTATGCGTAAGTGTTTTGGGATTAGGACCAACCAATTTTATCGAGACAGCTTGATAATACTTTTTCTGAGGGCGGCTATGGACAAACCGGGGCACCTTGCCAACCCCTATTTAAGAGTTCGTTGCGAAAACGCGAGAAACGGTGTCTGTCGTGCGTTAACAAACCGTGCGAACATTGATCTGAAATAAGGAGATCGGGATATGGTTACCATCGATTCGGTGCGCGAGAAGGCGATAGCTTTCCGCGACATGCATTTTTCTGGTGAGATGGTGATCCTTCCTAACGCATGGGATCACGCGAGTGCCGCACTAATGGTCGAAGCAGGTTATCCAGCCATTGCTACGACAAGCGCAGGCATCGCTTTCGCGCAGGGCTATCCAGATGGAGAGCGGATCGGCCGGAAGCGCATGCTTACTGTCGTTGGACGCATTGCGTCACAATTGACCGTCCCGGTGACCGCGGATTTGGAGGCTGGATATGGTGTCGCACCCAAGGACGTTGCCACGACGGTGCGGTGCGCGATTGAGGCGGGAATCGTGGGGTGCAACATCGAGGATGCGGACCCGAATGAACACCGGTTGCTTGAATTCGATCTTTCGGTCTCTCGGATACGCGCAGCCCGCTCGGTGGCCGACAAGGTAGGTGTGCCGTTTGTCCTTAACGCGCGCACGGACCCTTATCTCAAATCGATCGGTGGACCGGAGACCAACTTTAAGGAGGCGGTACGCCGAGCCAATGCCTATCTTGCCGCTGGCGCAACCTGTGCCTATGTGCCAGGACCAGCCGACGCAAAGACGGTCAAGCGGTTGGTCGATGCGATCAACGGGCCTTTGAATATTTTGGCATCCACAGCTGGGCGCAAGGGACTGACAGTGGATCGACTGCGCAACCTTGGCGTACGTCGGATCAGTATCGGTGGTAGTCTGATGCTGGCGACAGCGGGTTATTTGCGCGATATGGTCACCACAATACTAGAAAAGGGTACCATGGGTTACGCGCGGACCGCCATTGAGAATCGGGAGATGAGCGATCTAATGGCCAGCTTGCCTAAACTTCCAAACTAGATGTTTTTTATTTTCTGTTTATTAATCGACAATAAGAATTGTCAATTTGTATTCTACCTGGATTGTAATCACGGCTGGAGGCAGTTGCGGACGAATTCATCAACCGCCAGCGGGAGTAATTTGTGCCAAACGTGCGGTGTCTTCGGCACGATAAAAGTTGTTCGGTGAGTTAGTTTAAGTAGGGAAAGACTGTTAGTATAACAGGTGTCGGTTGGCGGCATTATGACGAAAGATCGTCCTAAGTCCGTTCTGGGGTGACCCAACGCTTTCCATGCCCAGCGTATAAAGCGATCAAACAGCTTTCTGTTCGTTCTCAAGTATGTCTCACCTCTACAAATCGATAGGTCAGAACATGTTCGAGGGTGTAAGCGAATCTTGCGGAAATCTGAGCTAACTTTTTGGTGGACTGCGCTCCGGTGGGAGAAAGGCGGGATTGATAAAACTGCCTAACAATTTGACGGCGGCCACCTGGTCGCACGTTGCATAATTTCCACCGAATTTAGGTCCGAATCCATTCGGTTTTCTAAGTAATTTTCGAGAGATCCCTGTTCTTCGAATGAGCATTTTATGGTGTGCAGGATATTGAGCCGGTATGCTGATGTCGGTTTCTGCGTGGCTGGGAGGCATTGATGACCAAGACCGCGATCATTACTGGGGCAGGGTCCGGACTTGGGCTAGAGGCGGTGCGTGACTTAGTGGAACAGGGTTGGACGGTGCATGGGGTCGATATTCCCGGATCAATGGCTAATGATGTGGTTGAGTCGACGAGTTCCAATCGTTTTCACCCCCATTTTTGCGATATACGAGACGCCGGAGCGGTGGCGGCTACCATGTCGGCGATCAACTTGGAGTCTGGGCGGGTGAACGCCCTGATCGCATCGGCGGGAGTTCTACGACTCGGGCCCTTGGCCGAGATGTCGGTTGAGGATTTCGACGCCGTCTTCGGGGTCAACGTGCGTGGGCTGTGGGTCTGTGTGCGCGAGGCGATGCCGATGATAAGGCGGGCGGCTGACGCCGGTGAAGTAGCGCGAATCGTTTTGTTATCGTCGGTGTCAGCATTACGCCCGAAGATCGACAGTGGTGCCTATTCGGCATCTAAAGCGGCGGTCAGCCAATTGACCCGTGTGCTCTCGGTGGAATGCGCGAAGCACGGGATCCTGGTGAACGCCCTTGCACCGGGCACTGTCAACACGCCGATGGTGAACGATCTCAATGAACCGGGGACCCGGGGTAACTGGCGTCCTTCTGGACCTTCGCCGATTGGCCGGATAGCTCAGCCGACCGATATTGTGCGCGTCATGCGTTTCCTACTTAGTGAGGATGCAGGATACGTTACGGGGACGACGATCCCAGTTGATGGTGGTACGCAGGCGGCCTTCGTGCCACCAGAATGACTCCCTTAAACGCAAGATCCGTAATGTATCTTGCCGCAAGGATCGGGGTTCCGTGATAGCTCACAGGTTTTCTAGGATCGTCGTCACGGAACCGCAAGCCTTGTTGGATGAATACCAGTCTATCAAGCGGTTCACCAAACGACGGACTAGGCATCTTCAAAGGAACGTCCACACCGCCCTAGGTCCGTCAGTTGGCTCCCAAGAGGAGGCGGATAGCAGTGGGCATAAGTTCGGCCGAGTGGAAAAGTTAGTTAGGCGTTAACTCGACAACCGGACTTTCAGGGAGCCCAATGATCCATAGTCGACCGTGACGCTATCGCCCTGTCTGATCGGTAGCGGAACCGCGCAGGTTCCCGTTGTGATCACCTGGCCTGCAATGAGACCGATGCCATGTTCCGACAGTTCATTGGCGATCCATGTAAGCGCAATGCAGGGGTCGCCGAGAACGTTGGCCCCAACACCGTCATGCGTCACCTTACCCTCGACGGTCGCGCGGACCGTGTGCTGTGCTAGATCTAAGTAACGCCAAGTCTCGGGCATTTCTGATCCCAGTATGAATTCGTGGGCGCAGGCATTATCGGCGATCAATTGCGCAGTACCAGCCTCCTCGAACCGATTAAAGCGTGAATTAGGGATTTCGATCGCTGTGTGCAGTGAGCCCACCGCGGCCATAACCTCTATTTGTTTATAGGGGTTCTCGGCAGGAGGCAGATCCCGGGATAGACGAAACGCAAATTCAGGCTCTGCGACGGCCATCTTGTTGTGGCCGAAGGGGATTGTTGATCCGCTCTTATGGACTCTCTCCGCCAGCAACCGTCCGGCCAGCGGACCGTCAACACCGATATGCGCCTGTCCCGCCGCACTAGTGGCCGCTATCTTCCACCCGACGATTGGGCGTCTACTAAGTCTCTCGTAGTGACGCTGGATCGCGTAACCTTCGTTCCTGTTTGCGGGTCTCATATTTTCGGGGAGAACGTCGATAGTTCGGCCTTCATGCCAGCATTCCCAGATCAATTCGGCGGCAGCGCGGGCCTGGTTGTCACTCAGCATCGTGATTCTCTACCAAACCTCGCCGTGGGGGCGGATCTCGACATTGAAACTCCACGCGCCTCGTGGCTGGTGGGCTACGTGATAGACCTCCCTTGCTATCTCTTCCGGCTTAATGAAAAACTCATCAGGTCTGTCGGAATACCGTTTGCGGGTCCAGCGGAGGTCGATCACCGCGTCGATCATGATGTAGGCGACATGCACGCCCTGAGGGCCGACGTCACGCGCGATACCCTCCGCTAGGATGCGCTGGGCCGCTTTGGTCGGCGCGAAGCCGACATATCCTGGCCGCCCTCGATATGCTGCTGTGTTTCCGGTACAGACCAGTGCTCCACCTCCCTTCTCGATCATCGCTGGAATAGTCAACCGAGACAGATATAGTAGTGCCATGGTGTTGACCTGAAAGGTACTATGCAGGTCTGCTGGATCTATTTCCAGATAGTTGCCCCAAACGCCCCCTACGGCATTATGAACCACAACTCTCGGTGAACCGAGCTCGACGCAGACTTGCTGAACCACCTGGGCGAGCCCTTCGGGATCGGTCACGTCACAGGGATAGGCATGCGCACCCTCGATCTGATCGGCGAGTGTTTTCAGTCGGTCGGCCCGACGTGCTAGCATGGCGACCCTGTAGCCGTAATACGCAAATTTACGTGCGATCGCCGCACCAGTGCCCCAACCAACGCCGGTTACCAGACAGGTTTTCTCCATCATTTACACCCTCCAACGGTCAATCTAGCATCAAAGAGCGGGTGGTGAGGGCGGCGGGCGAACTTATCCTTGATTATACCACCGCGTGGTGGGCGAGACAGCCAGGGATCTTCTATAGTCGACTGACCAAATGGGAGGACGGCATGGTCGACATGACGGGCAGGACTGTGATTCTAACAGGAGCGGCGGGCGGATTTGGCCGCGCCTTCACAAGAGCCTACCTGGAGGCGGGGGCAAAGGTCGCGGCCCTTGACGTCACATCCGAGGGGTTGGCGGACCTCGCCAGTGAACACCGGGGGGTGAACGAGGAACGGCTCTTGACCGAGGTAGTTGATATAGCCAATTTCGAGGATTGCAGCGGTGCAGTTGAGCGGGCAGCTAGGCGGTTTGGTGGCGTTCATGTGTTGATCAACAATGCTGGTCTGGGCATGGGATCGGTGCGCGAAAACCATCATGTCGATTTGATCGGGATCGATGAGATCACACCGGAGATATGGAACCGGATGGTCGGGGTCAATCTGACTGGACCATGGAATATGACTAAAGCATCGATCGACTATCTGCGCAGGATTGACGGCGGTCGAATTATCAATGTGACCACAAGCTTCTTCACCATGTTGCGTGGTAAATTCCATCCCTATGGGCCGTCGAAATCGGGCTTTGAATCAATGAGTGCGGGTCACGCGGCCGAGTTTGCGGCGGACGGAATCACAGTGAATGTCGTCGTGCCCGGTGGGCCTGCAGACACGCCGATGGTTTCTGATGACGCTGGCTTTGACAGGCGCGAGCTAGTTCCCGCCCAAGCTATGACGTGGCCTGCTCTTTGGCTTTGTTCATCAGGAGGCGACGCTGTCACGGGAAATCGCTATATCGCGGGAAGATGGGACCTGGCCTCCTCGATCGAGGAGAATCGGGCGCACACCGAGGCTCCAATTGGCTGGCCCGACTTGGCTGAGGATCCCGTCTGGCCGGGCGGGCGCCCTGTCGAATAGAGTTGGACAAGCAGGGAGAATAAAATGAAGTCCGAGCGGCAAGTGGCGATCGTGACGGGTGCTGGAAATGGAATCGGACGTGCATCAGCGGTGGCGCTCGCCGAAGCCGGTATGGACGTGGTTTGCGCCGATATAAATGCCGATACTGCGGAAACGACCGCCTCCACTGGGCGTCAGCACGGCGTCGATGCTATCTCGCTCCAAGTTGACGTGGGTGACGTTGCGGAAATCGACGCGATGGTCGCGGCCGCCGTCGAGCGGTTTGGAAGGCTTGACGTAATTGTAAACAACGCCGGCGTGACTCGGTCAGCCCATATCATGGACCTCACCGAGGAGGATTGGGACCGGATGCACCGGGTGAACGCAAAGGGTGTATTTTTCTGCCTACAGGCGGCCGCGCGTCAATTAATTGAGCAAGGCGGCGGCGGTCGGATTATCAACATCGCTTCTATCTCGGGGCGCGGTTTCAAGGGTACGTCTAACGCGGCCTATTCCGCGAGCAAAGGCGCGGTGATCAGTTTGACCAAGACAGCGGCTCAGCAATTGGGGGAGCACGGCATAACGGTGAACTCCGTCTGCCCGGGGGTGACCCGTACCGCAATTGTCGATGAAATTATCGGGACCCGCGCCCGCGAGCGTGGGGTTAGCGTGGACGAATATCTCGAGGAGTTTACTAAGGATATTCCGATAAGACGCGCGAACGACCCGGAGGACATCGCGGCGATGGTTGCCTTTCTGGCCTCGCCGGCCGCGCGTAACATCACTGGCCAGAGTTACAACGTGGACGGAGGTCTGGTGACAAGCTGATGTAGCGGCGGTAGCGAGAAAGCGCGCTTTGCCGTAAAGGGGTTCTCACCGGCTCATGACCGTAATTTTCAATTTTTACCCCGATTCGTTGACCCCTAGAAATCTTCTAACGGGTCGAACCGCCGACGCTTTCTGCTTCCTCTCGAAGTGGCCACTAATGGCCCGACATTCTATGAGAGTTGGTTCGCGGAACAGGTGAGGCGGCAAATGTTGGACAGGGAAGTAAAGGAAATGATCGGGTTGGTCTCCGACTAGGCCCGCTCCTGGATCGGGCGCTCTGACAAAGCTGTCACAATGGAGGTCACGCGGCGGGATATGGTCAAATATGCGGTCTCGACTGAGCAGATTCAGGAGGAATACCTGAGAGGTGATGAAGCCCCACCAATGTTCGTCTCCTGCCTGTCTCGCGAGATTGTTTCAATTGACGAATTGGGTCCGGACGGATTACCTCCGGCCTCACTGTTGCCGGAGTTGCCCTTGGAAAGGGTGATGACTGGCGGCGTGAAATTCACATTCCACAAAACCTTGCGACCTGCCGGCACCTTGGTGTTCAGGCGCACGCTTTCAGAGATTACTGAGCAACATTGTCGCAACGGTCCGTTGATTTACAGGATCACATGTGAAACCGAAGACGGAGAGCCTGTGCTCGATTAAAAACAAACCAGAATTTTGAGGCGAAACCGTGTTTGCTTTCAATGCACTTATAGTTGGGTACACTTTGTCCCAGCGAAGTCACACAGCCAATAACAATTCGCTTTTCTGTTAAAGCCCGGCGATATGGAATCCCCAACGCATCCACTACGATGAGACCCACACGACTGTAGCGGAGAAGCTGCCGGGGGCAGTCGTCATGGGCCACCTCAGGGCGATTGGTTGAGCTAGGTGGTAATCAACTGGATAGGGGATAACGCAGATTTGGTATCCTTCGGATACTCTAACGGGCCCGCATCCTGCTTGGGTGAGACCCTGGTGTCGGGTGGTGCCGTCACCTCAATCGAACAGGAAACCGGTCTGGTAGCGGTGGGTGTCTTCATGACGAATGAAGAGGGTGAAGTCATCTCGCTCGGATCCACCATCGTGCGTTTTCTCACCTAATCTGGGCAACAATGGAGTAGTGGGGTTAGTAAAATGGCGGAAGACCTATGCCGAGGTTCCCTAGGCGCGTTGGTGCGCCCCAGACGATCTGCATTCTTTCGGACATCGCTCGCCCTCGATGCATAAGGGCAAGAACAAGGCGGATTTTGGTGGTAAGCCGGTCATCAGGATCATCAATGACCGGTCTAACATCAACCCATGCCACAAACAATGTAAGCATCGGGTTGAGGACGTAAAACGCGGTGTTCTGCAGGTTGGTGGGTTTCCAGTCGAACTGTCGATGCTCCCCCGGCAAATTTCGTCAAGCCAACCACGGTGCTCCGTCGCAACATGCTGGGGATGCATGCAGAGGAACTGATCTGCTTCAATTCCTTCGACGGCGCGGTGGGAATGGGTCGCTGAGGTCAGGGTGAATTCCGTGCTTGACCTTCTCCTGAGCGGAAGGGATAGGGTTTATTTTAGTTTGGTTCAATCATCGAGTGTAGCCATGCCGGGCCAAAATGTTGGGGTCGCCACCGAAACTTTCCGCGATCCTGTTTGTGGGATGAAAGTGGATCCCGCTGACGCAGAAACTGAGATCGAGTACAAGTCTCGGATTTACTATTTCTGCACTCAACGATGCCATGATCGATTCGTTGCGGCGCCGGAAGCTTTTTTGAGGGCACAGCCGAATAAGGTGTCCCCGGACACACTTTATACCTGCCCTATGGATCCCGAGATCATCCAGGAGGATCCCGGCGACTGTCCCATATGCGGCATGCTACTGGAGCCGATGACACCGACGGTGGAGGATGAGCCCAATCCGGAACTTGCGAATTTTCGTCGCCGCCTGTGGATTGGAGCTCCGCTCGCGGCGTTGGTATTTTGTCTCGAAATGGGTGGCCACCTAGGTGTGCCTTTTGAGACGTGGCTAGGACGCCCGCTGCAAGTCTGGCTGCAATGCATATTCGCAACACCAGTTGTTGTTTGGATCGCGGCTCCTTTCTTCAAACGCGGTTGGTCGTCAGTGCGCAACCAAAGTCCAAACATGTGGACGTTGATCATGTTGGGGAGTGGGGCGGCCTATGGCTTCAGCCTCGCCGCCCTTCTTGCCCCTAGCGTGTTTCCGGGTTCTTTGAAAAATTTAGACGGATTTCCGCCGGTTTACTTTGAATCCGCGGCCGTCATCCTCGTCCTGGTCTTGGTCGGTCAGGTTCTGGAATTATCAGCGCGGTCAAGGACTGGTGCATCAATGCGCTCGCTGGTGGACTTAACGCCCAAGTCGGCGCGGCGCGTGACCGGAGATCGTGATGAGGAAATCGGACTCGACCAAGTTGCACTAAGAGATCTCCTGAGGGTACGTCCGGGTGAAACGGTTCCGGTCGACGGGATCGTCGTTGAAGGCCTTTCCCCCGTGGATGAAAGCATGCTCACAGGTGAGCCCATAGTCGTTGAAAAGACCGTGGGTGATAGGGTCATTGGGGGCACTATGAATACGTCCGGTAGCTTTATTGTCCGTGCTGATAGTGTTGGATCCGCATCCATTTTGGCCCGGATTATCAATCTGGTGGCCGAGGCACAACGCAGCCGCGCACCGGTGCAAGCCTTGGTCGATCGTGTCGCAGCCGGGTTCGTGCCCGCGGTTGTATTGGCGGCCGTTCTCGCATTCGCCAGTTGGGCCTCCTTCGGTCCACCACCGGCTTTGTCGCACGCGGTAGTCGCGGCTGTCAGCGTTTTGATCATAGCTTGTCCCTGCGCTCTTGGTCTCGCCACGCCGATGTCGATCATCCTTGCTACCGGGCGGGGCGCTCGGTCTGGTGTTCTGGTCCGCGATGCCGAAGCCCTAGAGAGATTAGCGGGGGTGGATGTGCTGATTTTCGACAAGACTGGCACTCTGACCGAGGGGCGTCCGATATTGACGGACGTGCTGGCGTTTGAGCGTACGGAGGAAAAGCATGTCTTAGCGGTCGCTAGCGGGCTTGAACGCGGATCGGAGCATCCTTTGTCTGCGGCCATTCTTGAAGGTGCGAAGACTTGGGGTGTTGACCCAGCGGAAGTTGATGGTTTCACCGCTGTTCCCGGGCAGGGTGTTTATGGAAGGATAACTGGTAAGAATTTCATGCTTGGCAATGTCTCCATGCTTGAGGCCTTTGGATTGGATGCGAGCTTCGTTCAACACTTTGCAGAGGAATTTCAGAGGGCTGGTAAAACCGTGATCTACGTGGCACAGGATGAGGGGGTCTTCGGACTACTTGCAGTGCAGGATCGGATCAAGGATACAGCAACCAGCGCATTGCATGAGCTAAAAACGCTAGGTTTGCGCGCCGTGATTGCTACAGGAGATAACCGCGTCACGGCTGAAGCCGTGGCATGCGGCCTCGCGATCAAAGATATTCGCGCCGACTGTTCGCCAGAGGACAAGACTGTCTTGGTAAGCGAATTTCACGCCGCTGGTCTCCGGGTCGCTATGGTGGGCGATGGAATTAACGACGCACCAGCACTCGCCGCTGCCGATGTTGGTATCGCCATGGGCACTGGAGCGGACGTTGCGATAGAATCCGCCAGCGTTACATTACTTAACGGTGACCTGATTGGACTGGTGCACGCCCGACAACTGGCGCAAGCGACAATGAAAAACATTCGCCAGAACCTATTCTTTGCGTTCATCTATAATTTGGTTGGTGTGCCAATCGCGGCTGGAGTCCTTTTTCCATATTTCGGTATTCTACTCTCCCCAATTTTTGCTGCTTTGGCCATGAGCTTGTCTTCGGTCTCAGTGATCGTCAATGCCTTGCGCCTCGAACGGGTGCAGCTTTCTCGTTGAAAACGCGTTTAGGTGATAATTCTACAATTGCTTGACGAGTGCCTGCCGCTGCGGTATGAAAATGTTATGTTATTACATAATATGTTTTGCACAGTTGGCCGGTTCTTTGGAATCTTTCTCCTGGCACTGATTTATCCTCTGCCCACCCAGGCTGATCCCAAGGTCGTCGTCAGCATAAAACCGCTGCATTCAATCGTGGCGATGGTGATGAACGGAATCGGGGAGCCCCACTTACTCCTCGAAGGCACCGCATCACCTCATCGCCATGCTCTTAAACCATCGGATGCCCGAGCGATTTCTAGCGCCAATCTGGTAGTTTGGGTCGGTCCGATGATCGAGGGATTTCTGGTTCGGCCTTTGAAGTCCGTGAGCAGCGAAACCCGTGTCCTCGCCCTAGTGCGTGAGGCCTCTTTGGTCCGATTAGCTCCGCGAAGCGGCGGTGCCTGGGAAGAAGATGCGCACGATCATCATGGGGACGAGCATAAAAAAGATGCGCACGCTCATGACGATGTGGACCAGGTCGATGGGCATCTCTGGCTCGACCCTCGAAACGGACGCGCGATCGCGGTGCTCGTTGCCGAGGAACTCGCCCGGATCGATCCGAAGAATGCTGATGCTTACCGGGTAAATGCCGACCGTGCAGTGGGTCAGTTGAAGATTCTGGAGGATGAAATACGTCGAACGCTCGCAACTGTCTCCAAGGTCCCCTACGTTGTCTTCCATGATGCTTATCAGTATTTCGAAAAACGTTTTGGAACCAGTGCAGTGGGCTCGATTACGGTCGATGGGCACAGCACGCCCAGTGTGCGCCGCTTGCGGGAAGTACGCGGGAAAATCCGAACGACTGGCGCCGCCTGCGTCTTCGTTGAACCACAATTCCCACCGAAGCTCGCAGATACGGTTCGTGAAGGCACAGGGGCGGGGGTTGGAACTCTTGATCCACTGGGTGCGAATCTACCCGCTGGACCTGGCGCGTACAGGGCTCTGTTGAGCGAGCTCGCAACCAACCTCAATAGATGTTTGTCGGGTTAGCGCTGACCAGTGGTCAGGATCTGCCTTATAAGGAGCGAGACTGCGAATAGGGCAGCTGCGGTGGTGACGATGGTGGGGCCCGAAGGTAGGTCCCAGAAGTAAGACCCCGCGAGCCCTCCCACGACCGCAAGGCTGCCGACAAGACTAGCACAAACAGCCATATGTTCGGGTGTTCGTGCCAACGGGCGTGCGGTCGCCGCCGGAATGATCAGAAGCGACGTGATGAGCAAGACGCCGACAATCTTCATTGCTACGGCGATAGTGACGGCGATCGCAAGCATAAAAATGATTCTTATGAGGGGTACGGGAACGCCCTCGACTCGAGCCAGATCTTCGTGAACCGTAATGGCGAGCAACGGACGCCAGAGCCAAAAAAGGACGGCTAGCACCAATGTGCCTCCGCCATAGACAAGTGCGATATCGTCCCAAGTAACGGAGAGCACGTCGCCGAACAGGTATCCTATCAGATCGATCCGAACATTTTCCATAAAGGCCAGGGCGACGAGGCCGAGTGATAGCGCGCTGTGGGAGAGAATGCCTAGCATGGTGTCTGAGGCAAGTAGGCGTTGGCGTTGGCCGAGCGCCATTAAAAGTGCGACTATTACGCAGACCGCAATAACTCCAAGCGTCGGTTCGGCACCAAGCAGAAGACCTAGGGTCACGCCCAATAGCGCGGAGTGCGAAAGAGTGTCGCCGAAATAAGCCATGCGTCTCCAGACCACAAAACTGCCGAGTGGTCCGGCGATGGTGGCCACGCCAATCGCCGCGATCAGAGCGCGCACTATGAACTCATCCATCAACCACCTCGCCATCGGCTCCATGCACATGATCGTGGTGGTGATGGTAGGTGGCCAGATGGCCGGCACCGTGTTCTCCGAACAGTGCAACGTAGCCGGGATCCACTGCGATGTCCGAGGGACGGCCCGTGCAGCAGATATGATGGTTGAGACAGACGACGCGGTTGGTCGCCGCCATAACCACGTGCAGATCGTGCGAGACCATAAGGATCCCGCATCGCCTGCTTTCTCGCGTCTTCTCGATCAGCAACATCTGCTCCGCCTGCCCATGCACGTCTAAGCCCTGGGTCGGCTCATCGAGTACCAGTAGTTCCGGATCCCTTAAAAGGGCTCGGGCTAGGAGCACGCGCTGGATCTCTCCGCCGGAGAGAGCCTGCATCGGCCGTTCAGACAGTTGATCGAGCCCGACCTCGTTGAGCACACGTTGCCGTCGTTCTGTGGAAACTGGTCCACCGAGAGACAGAAATCTGCGCACGGTGAGTGGAAGAGTTGGATCGAGCATTAATTGCTGTGGCATGTAACCAATTCTAAGGCTTTCTCGACGTCGAACTTGGCCAGCGTCTGGTTCAACTAGACCCAGCAATACCTTGAGTAGAAGTGATTTTCCCGCTCCGTTTGGACCGATCAGGCTAACCATCTCCCCTTCGGTGACCGCGATATCGACCGAATCGAGCAAGGTCGAACCTCCTCGGCTAACCGTGATTTCCGTTCCGAGGATTAATGCAGGTGCGAGGCCTAATTGCATGGCTAGGCCTTACTCTTTGGTATTTCCAGACAAATAGAGCAGTGTCCGTGGACCTCGAGTGTTATACCCTCCACGGAGAAGCCGACCTCCTTAGCCTGGACCTCGATAACGGAGGTGATCGTCCGACTGTCGATCTCGGCTGCGTTGCCACATCCCTCGCAAATTAGGAATTGCCCGACATGGGCTTCCCCGGGATTTTGGCAGCCTACATAGGCTTTCCGCGACTCGATTTTATGAACCAGGCCATGCGCTTGCAGGAAGTCGAGCGCGCGATAGACGGTTGGCGGAGCGGCAGCTCGTCCGTCCAGTACTGAGAGTGCGGCAAGGATATGATAGGCCCCGACCGGTGCATGGCCCGCCCAGACGATCTCCAGGACCTGTCTGCGTTGCTTGGTAAGTCGGACCCCTCGGGCTCGGCAGATCGTCTCGGCATCCGCAAGTGCGTTAGCCACGCAATGGCCGTGGTCATGGGTAGGTTCCGAGAACTTGCCAGGTTGCATATTAGAGTTCTCCGGAGTTTGCCGCCATGCAACGTTATAAAATAACGAGGCCGATGGAAACGACTGTTAATTTCGCGGATTATTACGATAAGGCATTCGGCACTCCGAGATCAAAACGGATATATAGAAATGAATAAAGTGATCGTGATTTTCCCATCGCTCTGCGTCATCTGCGAGGGGTCGACAAGGCGGTCAGGCGGCTTGACAAGGTGCCTGAGGCACTGACCGAGGAACTTAGAAAAGTTTGATTAGGCCTTTTGCTTGGTTCGTGAGTCGCCTGTTTGCGTCCACTTTGAGAGGGCATGTGAGCTGGACCCTAAAACTCCAGCACAATTCCTCCGACGAGCGCTGTTCCTTCGTTCTTGGTTCCAGTTTCCGCCTCGAAGCGCGTATGGAATAAGCTCGCAATCGCAGTTATTCCCGGTCCCATTTCATGCGCCACAGAGGCCATGACGCTCTCATTGTTGCTATCGTCGGCAATCGCAACCGTACCCTCAACCTCGCCCTGGTAGTAGGACACGCTGACGCTAGTAGCGTCGAACGCATAGGCTATGCCGATATCGAAGCCGCTGCCGTCGAGAGAAATGGCGGTGTCGGTTCCTCCAGATGGATTGCCCTCTGTGCTAGCATAGGACCCACCGATGGTAAACCCGCTCAAGGTCAGGTTGAACCCAAGACTATAACCCTCAGCGCTCGCGTCCCTGGTGACCGTGTTCGGGTTGTCAGCGGTGAGGAACCCGCCGGCAATCGCCAGTTCCGTGCCCTCGCTGAATTCATGGACGTAGTTCAAACCGACCGACACACCATCGCGATAGGCCGCGTCACCGTCGGGCTGTGAGTTATCGTCGCGCTCGAATTCGGGAATATAAGACATACCAAGTTGCAATCCGGCCATGCGCGGCGAAAACCAAGTGAGTTTTGTCGCCTTGTCCTCACCCAGGAACAGATAGGTCGACTGGAAGCCTGAATCTGCATCGCCTCCACCGGGGTTGGTGACCCAGTCTGCGATGTCTGAGTCGTTGATCCCCAATCCAACATCGGGCGCAGAGTAGTGCATCGTGGCGGCAGCGTTGTCGGTCTGGCCAATCTCGATGCGGCCATAACCTCCCTCGTTCCACATGTATGTACCGTCGATCTGGTCCGCGCCGGCCGACTCGGCTTTTAGGATCACCTCGACCCCGAACTGAAGGCCGTTCTCCAACGTCGTGTCGCCGGTGAAGGCCACCTCGCTGTCGGCTTTTATGTCAAAGCCGGTGAAGTCGCCAGTTCCGAAATCGTTATTGTCCACATAACCAAAGTACTGGGTGAACGACCCCTCAAGCCCGAGCGACACCTTTTCCATTGCCTGTCCATTCGCCGAACTTAACAGGATGGTAATGGCTCCAAGAAATAGTCTGCCGGTCATAGTACGTAACATCAGATCGTTCCCGATAGCTAATAGCTATTATGTTATAACATAACGTATAAGGCAAAATGGTGCAACACGTTATCTTCCCTGCCGGCTCGGGGGACGGGCCGTATTTGGCCTCACGAGGTGTTTCCAGTGATCCAGATTGGCGCAGCCGGGTTCGTCCGGAACTTGTCCCGTGTTTTGGCGTCACTGTCGGATCGCAAAACAGGAGACCGCAGCTTTTTTGTATCCGGTAGTTCGTGGGTTATGGGAATTGGTGTTCGTGTTGTCGACTACCAACTTTTGACGTCGCGCTCTTCCCCATCTCCGCCTTCGCGGCCGTCGGCACCGAACGAATATAGGTCAAACGGCCCGTGTTGGCCCGGGTGTCTGTAGTAGAATGGATTTCCCCAGGGATCGAGGAGCTGGTCGGCCTTCTTGACGTAAGGGCCGTTCCATGTCGTGGCGGCTTGGGGTTTCTCGACTAATGCCCCAAGACCGATCTTGTTGTCTGGGTACCGGCCCATGTCTAGTCTGTAGATGTCGAGGGCAGTGGATAGTTTCTCGATCTGGATTCCGGCGGTATTGGTCTTGGCGCTTCCGAGGACGTTCATCAACTGCGGCGCGGCGATCCCGGCGATTAGAGCGAGAATTGCTAGCACGATCAGCAGTTCAAGGAGTGTGAACCCGCCCTGCTTGTCGGTTAGTCTGATCGTCATACAGACTTTATCCATTGGTTCTAATAGGGCGGTAGTATATGCGGTGCGACCGACGGGTGAAACATCGTTTGGATTTCATTCCTCAAGCTCTGTCCGGGGCGACGTTGTAACGCCGATCGTTCCACTGCATCAGCAGAATGCCACCTAAGACCATTGTACCTCCCAATATTCGATCCGGTGTAAATGGTTCCTGGAACAGGATTATCGCGCAAAAGATGCTAGCGACTGGTTGAAGATTGTTCAGCATCGCTGCTGGTTCGGTTCCGATCCGCTGGATGGAGAAATAATAGAGCGGGATTGAAAAAGACTGCAGCGCTATAATAAGGCCAAAGCCCCACCAACCACTTGCGAAATCTGGGAGACGAAACTCGTCGAATTGGAACGTCAATATACCCAGGATCACCGTCGCGATGATTGATTGATAGAAGACGATGACGAAGGGATGCAGGTCCGGCACCTTTCTAATCACCAGAATGATGTTGCCCGCGCAGGCAAGCCCCGCAGTCAGCCCCATCAATACGCCTGTATAGTCGAGAGTCTGGAACTCTACTCCCAACATTACTGCTATACCAAGGAATGAGATCAACATAGCGGTCATTTTGACAAGACCAGGTGAATTGCGGTCGATCATCGCGTTTAAGAGCGCTACCATCGGTGGATAAATGAAGAAAAGGAGAGCGGCGAGACTGACCTGGATGTACTTCGTCGCCCCAACATTGCCTGTCGCCATGTGAGAAAACAATACTCCCAGAAAGATCATATGTGGCCAGACTGCACGAGGCAATTTGAGGGACTGTCCGGCAATCAGACACAACAGGGCGAACAAGGGTATCGACAGGGCGGACCGAGACAATCCAACCGTGAGTGGCGTGGTGCCGTCTTCGAACGCGATGCGACCTAGAGCTACGGCAAGCCCCAAGCCGACAGAGCAAGAAATGCCACAAATCGTGCCGTATACCCTATTTTTTTGTGTGGGCGCGTCAATCATCCGGGATGAAAAGAGAAGATAATCCTTTAGAGCCGACCACTATAATTGTGACCGTCCCAACGTCAATTCCACTTGAAACCAGAGTTAGAAGCTCCGAGTTTGGGTGATTAATTCAGGTGGAAGTGGCTCCAGGCAAGTCCATGCCGAGAGAAGCCAACAAGGCCGTGCCGGGTATTTTGAGTTTACCCTGGCTCCAATCAACGATCGCGTTCAAAGCCGAATGCTCGACCGACACGAGGGTGCGCTCATCTGGGCTTAATCGGGATACCTTCCGCTAATGGGCTATTGAGCGACGTGGGGCGAAACCTTACGGGGTGGGATTTAATTTACGCTTCTGTATAGACCGGCAGATGGAGAGTAGGCGGTTAATTGGCGATTTAACCTAAAATTGGCTGTGGGGTGCGCCTAGAAGGCAGCGCAGCCTTGCTTTTAGATCGTTTTGCGTGATGTTTCGAAAAAAAGATTTTCAGTGCGAGTGGAGACATCCCTTGTTGAGTGCACCTCCGTCCAAAGGGAAATTCTGTGCAGAACCGTGGCTTGGGAAACTGTTGACTCAGATCAATTCGCGTTCGCGGTCGTCGGTTTCGCCATAACGTGAAAGGCTGAGTGGCTTCAATCCTTTATAAAGTTCAGCAAGCCCTTGGTTTACGCTTCGGTTGTTGACTTCGAACAGAGATTGGCCTGTATGGTCGCTTTCGACTAGCAGCGGTCCGAACCGTTCCACCTCAAAAACCCACATCGCCTGTGCAATCCCAAGTTCATCGAGCCAGTGTGCCGATCGCACACGCTTAATGCCACGGCCGAGTAGTGCCCCCGTACCATAGCCAACGGTGGTAAGATAAATGGCGCCAACGGGCACGAAGAGCGCTTGATAATCTTTTCCAGACATTCCTCCCTTACCGATTATCACCTTTGCGCCTGAAATTCTGAACCAGTCCGCCATCCAGTTCGAGAACCGAAAGCTTGCTGTTGCCGTGACGGCACCAACCGAAAGCGTGCCGTCTTGTTTGGCGGTGGCTGCGGGTGAACAATGAAAATTGACGTTCCCAAGCGATGTAAAATCCTCGGGTGGCATTTCCCCGTCTCCGATAACTCTCTGATATACTCTCTCGCGTGCGGTATAGATCACACCATCGAGATACACGATATTGCCGATCTCCAGGGCTCTTAGTGCCGTGTCATCCACTGGCGTGGTCAGGCAAACTTCCTTGAGTGTTCCTTGAGTGGTGGCCATTCCACCGTCTCCCTCCGCATATAGGCGGTAAACCAATTAGGGTCGGTTCTGTGCACGACGCGGCCATCGGGGTGAATCTGGGCCGTTGCCCGACGCGATGAAAGACAGAACGCATGTATACTCATTGGCATGCCACCTGTATGGGTGTAGCCAACTTCGATATGGCAATCGACCACCATGGACTTGCCGACGAACCCCATTGCTCCCATGCCGATCGAGTTGCCGAGGTCCTTCAACTCTGCTTCAAGTTCGGCGATCCTAGGGTCTGGGTTCTTGTTGCCGACAATCCGAAGACAGGCGGCCTGTTTGCCGAGCACCATGGCGATGTCCTTAGAACCCCCAAGCCCGACGCCGACGATGGCTGGTTGGCAAGCAAGACCGCGTTTCCCGAATGTTATCATGGTGTCAAGGAAAAATCGTTTGATGCCGTCGATTCCGTCCCCGGGAAATAGCATGCGGTAGTCGGTGCCGAACAATCCCCCCTTGTGGACCGTAGTGATTTCAATCCAGTCGCCATCGGGTTCGAACGAATATTCGATCTCGGGTGCGTTGATACCAACATTATTATTGTAGTCTGTGCGCCAGAGCGGCTGAACCCGGTTTGGACGGAGCGGAATGTCGTGAGTCGCGCGTGCAGTGGCAGAGCGTAGAGCCTGTTCGAGAGCCACAAAACCGCCCTCAATCTGCGTCTCATTGCCGACCTTGACATAGTAACGTGGTACACCGGTGTCCGCACACATGGGCCGCCGGTCCACGGTGGCGGCCTCATAGTTCTCAAGCATGGCGCGAAGGACGAAGGAGGAAAGGTCCCCTTCCTCTACCTCGGCCATGGCCTTTAACCCAGACAAATAATCCGCGGGTATGTCGATCCCCGCCCGGGTCATCAACTCGTGCGCAGATACTTCGATCAGTTGAATGGGTATCATTACCGATCTCGTTCATCAACCAGCTTTGTGCCTATAGTACGTCACGTATGGAGCCTGCGAAAGTTGCACATGCTGAAGTACATTTGGCTTGTAAAAATTGGTGTGTTCTTTGGAATGGTCTAATGTTTCCCTTTTAATGGCTGCTTGTTTCCGCCATCGTTTATCAATCAGTATGAAAAACAAGGCTATTTTGACGACGTTTTTATGAACAAGATTGCTGAAAATTTCCTATGAACCGGTGAACCGGGCGGGCTTGTCTGCATTAGGGACCGCTGCAGATAACGTGAATCTAAATCCCTTTTGTGTGGGGCTGGTTACTTTCTCGGGGCCGGTGTTTCCAGCGCTATTCCGTTCGGTGCGTCGGGGTTAGTCTTGACGTGGGAAGCTCAGCGACCACGAGGGATTGTGTTGAGGGGTCTAAATGAATTCAGTTTCAATCTCCCCACTGCTTCGAAGCCAAATCTATGCTAGCGGTATGCGAACAGTTATGGGGCGCTCATGCAGGCTCAAAGGGCCAAACGCAGCGCTTAATTTATAAAACGGCTGCGATACTTTTGAAAGGCGGTCACCGGTAGCGATCGCCTCCAAAGATGTGCGTTCCATGGCGATCAGAAGGGTTTGTCGCCCTTGATAGTTACCCTATAACCGCGCCGCACTTCCGGATAATAATCCCACATGGCGTGATGCAGCGCGCACCGGTTGTCCCAAAAAGCGACGGAATTTTTCTCCCACTTGAACCGGCACTGAAAGTCCGGTTTCGCGATGTGCTGAAAAAGGAAATCAAGAATGGCCTGGCTTTCCTCCTTCGAAAGGCCGATGACGCTCTGAGTGAAGATCTTGTTTACGAATATCGACTTCCGTCCGGTTTCCGGGTGAGTGCGGATGACTGGATGTTCGTTCGCCGGGAAGACCTTGTCAGGTTTGTAAATCCCGGCCCGTTTCGCCCGGTCCACATAGTTCGGTCCACCGTCGTGCAGCGCGGAAAGTTCGTCCAAGAACCCCTTAATCGGCTCGGATAATGCGTTGTAGGCTGCGTACATGTTGGCGAAGAGCGTATCGCCACCGCCGGATGGTGGGATATCGATCAAACGAAGGATGCTGCCCATCGGCGGCTCTGGATCACAAGAGACGTCGGAATGCCATTCGTCTCCGTTTATGCGCGACGTCTCGGGGCCGTTGTTGATGTATAGAATTTCCGGATGGCCCGCGAGCCCGTTCCGATCACGTGCTGGGTGAACGTGCAACTCTCCGAACTGGGCGCCAAAAAACTTCTGCTCGTCGATGCTAATGTTCTGGTCCCGGAAGAATAAAACGAGGTGATCCAGCAGCGCTTGGCGCACCTTGGCACGCTCGTTGTCAGATAGCGGTTTGGACAAGTCGATCCCTCTGATTTCTGCGCCAATTAGAGGTGTAACCGGTTTGATCTCCAGGTCTGTTACCATTTTGAGGAAACTCCCGAACAGACTCCAAAAAAACATCAGTTTAAGCGAAGTCCGCCTCAGACTAAATCATTCGTGTGATGAGTACATTCATTCAATCCGTCGTCCGGGTTGCGTGGCTCATCGCCCACGCCGATACTGAAACCAAGTAATCAAGGAGGACGTGTCATGACGGATGTCAAATTTCCAGGGGGCTTTGATCTTACGGGCCTTATGGTCTTGGTGATAGGCGCACAACAGGGGATAGGCCGATCCGTCGCTGAGACATGTGCGGCGCAAGGCGCTCGCTTGGTTCTTGCCGATATGGAGGAACCCTCAGGACCGGCTCGGGTGATTGAGAGCCGGTTCGAGACGGTAATCGTGACCAAGGCTTGTGATATTGCTGACCGCTCTGCCGTTGAAGCGCTTGCCGCCGAGTTGCACGACGCAGGCACTGCGCCAAACGCTATTGCGCTCACCGCCGGCGTAACCCGTTACAATGACTGGATTGAGAGCCCCGCGGACACATGGGATCAGGACGTAAATCAGATTTTCGATGTCAACATGAAGGGCCCAATAAATGTGGCAAGAGCTTTCTTGCCGCATATGCAGGCTGTTGGTTGGGGGCGATTTGTATTAGTTGGTTCTATCGCCGGGCGGATGGGTGGCGTCACATCTCAGCCGCATTACGCGGCCAGCAAGGGCGGGGTGCATGCCATGACGCGTTTGCTCGCGGCGAAATACGCGCGGTCCGGCGTTTTAGTGAATGCTGTGGCCCCGGGGCCGACAAGGACACGGATGACCGAGAACCGAGAAATCAACACCGAAGCCTATCCACTAGGCCGACTGCTAGAGACTGAGGATATCGCTTGGCCGATCACATTTCTACTCTCGCCCGCGTGTTCCGGCATGGTGGGTGCGATACTGGATGTTAACGGAGGTATTGTCTTTTCCTGAATGTAGTGGGTCTTCATCATGAAATCCTTGTTCGATTTGACTGGCCGAACCATCTTGGTGACTGGTGGGTCACGGGGGATTGGCTTCGCCATGGGAGCGGCGCTTGCACGCCACGGGGCGACCGTAGTTTTGAATGGTCGGAATGAAGCCAAGTTGGAAGACAAAGCCAGGGAACTGCGGGCCGAGGGACTTGAAGCTGAGACAGCTGTATTCGATGTCAACAATGAAGCCGCTGCGCGATCAGCGATGGATAAGATCGTCAACAAACACGGCCATCTTTTCGGCTTAATCAACAACGCCGGCATCCAGCATCGAAGCCCTATTCTTGCTTTCACTACCGCTGATTTCGAAAGGGTTGTCTCAACCAATCTCACTTCGTGTTTCACGTTGAGCCGTGAGGCTATCGCTTTGATGAGCGAACATGGAAGCGGGCGTATCATTAATACGGTCTCCATGCTCGGATCTCAGGCCCGACCGACGGTGCCGGCATATATCGCGGCCAAAGAAGGGTTGCGAGCGTTAACCCGGGCTCTTGCGGTCGAGGCAGGCCCCAAAGGGATACTGGTGAATGCAATAGCGCCTGGTTACATCGCGACCGAGATGAACAACGCGCTGATCACGGACAAAAAGTTTTCCGACTGGATCGTTTCGAAGACCCCGCTCCAACGATGGGGCGAGCCGCATGAACTCGGAGGGGGGGCCATCTACCTCATGTCGGAGGCCGGTGCCTTCGTTAATGGACATGTACTCGCGATCGATGGCGGAATGAGTGTTCAAGTTTAACTCAGGCTGTTAGGAGGGGTTCGCATGGTCAGCATTGTTTACGGCTTCGTTGGTCTGGGGAACATGGGCCAACCGATGGCGCGAAATGCGGTGGAAAAGGGGTTGCCGATGGTTGTCCACGACATCGCCGGTACCGCCGATCGCGCGCCCAAGGGCGCGGAAGTTGCGGAATCGAACGTCGAGGTCGCCCTAAGAGCTGACGTGACCGCACTTTCACTTCCAACTGTTGAGGTAAACCGAGCGGTGATACTCGAGTTTGCGGGATCGGGGAAATCGGGGAGCGTGGTGGTGGACACATGCACGATTGGACCGGAAGCGGCTGCTGAAAACGCGAGGATTTTGGGGGAGGCCGGGATCGAATATGTGGATAGTCCAGTCTCAGGCCTTAAGTTTCGGGCTGAAGAGGGGGCGCTTGCTAGCATGGCCGCCGGTTCGGACAAGGCTTTGATGCGCGCGCGGCCGTTGATTGAAGGCTATTCCCGGGTCGTCTATCACGTGGGATCAGAGGCTGGGCAAGGGCAACGCATGAAGGTCGTTAACAATGCGCTGTGTATCTCATCTTATGTGACTACGTCTGAAGCCTTGGCCTATGGAGAGAATGGTGGGCTGGATATCGACACTATGCTTGAAGTCGTAAACGCAAGCTCCGGGCAGAACTTCGCGACACTTCAGATTTTTCCAAAATACGTGGCAGCTGGGAAATACGATAGTTCTGGCGCAGAGGCGCATATCGTTAAGAAAGATATCGGATTGTTCGTAAAAGGATCCAACGAGGAAGACACGCCTAACGACGCAATAGCGCGCGCCTACCAAGTGATCACGGAGTTCGCCGAAGCTGATCCACAGCAGGACCAAATGCGCATTTATTCTTTCGTCAAAGATCGAAACAAATAAAGCGTTTCAGTCTGCCATCAAAAATCAACGATGTAGAATCGTCAAAAGACTTGTGGTGTTGGGGAGTCATTTACCAAAAATGAAGGGCAGCGTTCTGTAATAGTTTTTCAGAACACCAATTCGTCCTCACCACCACCACCACCAATAACGATCTCGCCACGGTCGGCTAAGTCTTTAGCAGCTGTGACCATCGTCTGCTGTGCATCTTCTACGTCCGATAAGCGTACTGGGCCAGCCGCCTGCATGTCCTCGCGCAACAGATTGCCAGCGCGCTCCGACATGTTGGAGAAGAAAAGTTCCTTCAACTCATCCGAAGCGCCTTTCAGTGCGATGGTGAGTTTATCCTTATCAATATTTCTGAGTAGCGTCTGAAGGCCGGCAGCATCCACGTTCTTGAGGTCCTCGAAAGTGAACATCAGCGATTGGATCTTCTCGGCACTTTCTTTGTTACGCTCCTCCAAGGCAGCCAGGAACTTGCTTTCCGTCGCCCGATCCAGATTGGAGAAAATGTCAGCCATGGTCTCGTGGGTATCGCGCCGGTTGGTACGTGCCAAATTAGACATGAACTCGGTGCGGAGCACACGCTCAACGTCCTTCTCGATCTCTTTGTTAACCGCTTCCATGCGCAGCATGCGCATCACCACTTCCATGGAAAAATTCTCAGGCAGGATGGCGAGCACCTTAGCAGCGTGAGCCTGGGCGATCTTGCCAAGAATGACGGCGACGGTCTGCGGATATTCGTTTTTGAGGTAGTTGGCCAGGACCTGCTCGTTGACGTTGGTGAGCTTGTCCCACATGGTTCGGCCAGCTGGACCGCGAATATCCTCCATAATCTCGTTGACCCGGTCGTCGCCGAGAATCTTGGAGAGCATACGCTGGGTCGAATCCATTGTGCCGACCAGCGAGCCTGTTGAGGAAACTTGCTTGGCGAACTCGACGAACAAGCGTTCAACGACATTGGAGGACACCGTGCCGAGCCCCGCCATGACCTGAGAGATCTCCTTGATCTCTTCATCGTCCAGATGGGAGAACAGCTTGGCAGCGTGTTCCTCACCAAGCGACATCAGGAGAATAGCGCCCTTCTCCGGCCCGGTAATGCTCCGATAATCCTCGCGGATCCGCATATCAAAGGTTCCTTACAGTCAGGGGAAACAAAAGCTCCCGATATTAAAAGTTAATTAGACTTTAACATAAAAACGGCATTCAATAAAAAATAAACTTTAACGGAATTTGACCGCACACGACGTCTTGCACAAAGAATTGGCGTAATAATTTCCAATGATGGAATTATTCGTAAGATACTTCCAGGACCTCGATTGAGCGGGTGCCGCCGGGCGAACGTAATTCGACCACGTCACCCTCCTCCGCCCTTAGGAGCGCTTTGGCGATCGGCGAGATCCAACTCACCTCACCACGTCCGAAATCCGCTTCATCGATCCCAACGATCCGGATTCTGTGTTGAGTGTCGTCCTCCTGTGCATAGGTGACTGTCGCACCGAAGAAGACCTGATTCCGGTTCTTCTGTTGCGCTGGATGCACGATTTCAGCTATCTCAAGGCGCTTGGTGAGGAACCGCATGCGTCGGTCGATCTCACGCAGTCTTTTCTTTCCGTAGATGTAGTCACCGTTCTCTGACCGGTCTCCATTGCCAGCCGCCCAAGATACAACCTCAACTACCTTGGGGCGCTCTATGCGGCGCAAGTGATGCAGTTCTGCACGCAGTGCCTCAAACCCACGTGGCGTGATATAATTCTTCACTCCCGTTTCCAACGCAGGTTCGCTATCAACCTCGTCGTTATCGGTTTCGTCGTTTTCCTTTATGAAGGCCTTGCTCATGGCGTCACGATCTTTAATTTGGCTTGTCACCGCGCAATGTAACTCTGTGCATCTCGCGGCGATAACCGTGATAGTCGTTCAAGGGATTGTGTTGAGCGCAACGGTTGTCCCAAAAGGCGAGCGTGCCAACTTCCCATTTTAGCCGACAGGTGAATTCTGGACGTGTCTGATGGCGGAATAAGTAGTCTAAGACCGGCGCGCTTTCCTCGACCGTCATGCCTTTAAAATGACTCGTATGCGCTAAGTTGACATATAGTGACTTGCGGCCCGTTTCCGGGTGCGTGCGGACTGCTGGATGCTCAGCTTTGTAGGAATCCTCAGATTTTTCAGTAGCTGCAATCTTCCGCATAGCGGATCGCGTGTTTTGTACTCGTCCCTTTCCAGAGACGTTGATTCCGACAAGCGATTCGAGCATGCACTTCATGCCGTCTGACAAGGTCTCATAGGCTAGATACATGTTGGCAAACTGGGTATCGCCACCGATCGGCGGCAACTCTCGCGCGTAAAGCATCGTGCCGAGTGGTGGGGTTTCCTCGTAGGCAGTATCCGTGTGCCATAGGCCGCCGAAATTAATGGTATCGTCGGTTTCCTTTACCACCGGCGTGACTTCCGGAAAATCTGGCAATCCCTTAACAAACGGGTAGATCATCGGTTCGCCGAACCGGCTTGCGAAGCAAAGCTGACTCTCTGGCTGAAGAGTCTGATCCCTGAGTACGATTACAAGATATTCGAGAAAGGCTCGGCGAAGCTCCTTAGCCACTGCATGGTCGAGTGGGCCGGATATGTCTAGGCCGAAAATCTCTGCGCCCAGCGCCCCGGTCATCGGCTTTACCTCGATTTGTTCGTATCCAGTCATCGTCCCGTCCCGTCTTGGGCTCCATTCTTTTCGCTCTGTGCTAATCTGAGTGTCGATCCTAATGCGAAATTCTAGCGCATCGGTCCAGGGCACGTCATCATATCGCTAATGTGTGCAATCGAGGGGTGAGGTGAGTGTTCATGGTGGAGAATATGCTTGATGTCGAGATATGGCGTGGGAAGGAGACCGGGCGGTTCGAGACTTATCGAGTACCGAATGGCAGCTCGCAGACTATTTTGGACGTTGTCACTTGGGTGCAGCGCAATGTCGAACCGGCACTTGCCTATCGATTTGCCTGTCGGGTAGGCATGTGTGGATCCTGCGCGATGACTGTCAATGGCCGCCCGCGCTGGACCTGCCGCAGTCATGTATCGAAAGTCGTGAAATCCGGGCGTCTTCGGATCGAGCCGCTATACAACATGCCTCGGATTAAGGATCTGGTGGTCGACATGACGCCGTTCTTCGAGAAATGGCAGGCAGCCCGGGGCCAGTTTAAGCCGTCAATTACACGTTTCGACCCGATGGAACGGATCTCACCTGATAGTATGCGAAGGCGCGCTGTAGACGCCGGCATTGAATGTATCAATTGCGGAGTTTGCCATGCAGCCTGCGACGTGGTGGCCTGGAATAACGACTACTTGGGACCGGCTGCGTTGAACCGATCCTGGACACTCGCTAATGACGAACGCGATGCCGATCGTGGCGGTCTCCTATCAACGATATCCAGGAGCGGCGGGTGTCATAGCTGTCATACGCACGGAAGTTGTGTCGAGGATTGTCCTGTAGGCCTTAATCCGGCTGCAGGTATCGCAGGGTTGAAGCGTATGACACTCACGGGTCTGCTCAGGGGTGATCTAGGGTGACGGATGCGCGGCTCTACCTCTTGCAACGCGCCACGGCGGTGTTGCTCGCGCCGTTAGTTTTGGTTCATCTGGGATTGATCTTGCATGCTGTGGAGGCTGGGCTCTCCGCCGCCGAAATACTACAACGCACGCGAGGTAGTATCGCGTGGGCGACTTTCTATGGTTTGTTTGTCTTGGCGGTCGCTGTGCATGCGCCGATCGGACTACGCAATGTAGCGCGGGAATGGCTCGCCTGGGGCGGTCGTTGGCTGAACTGGGCGACGTTTCTAATGGGGGTCTTGCTGTTATGGCTTGGGGCACGAGCTGTCTGGGCAGTGGTCGGGGGTGGGCTATGATCCAGCGTTGGCGGCGGCATCCGGGCTATTGGGCAGCGATCGCGCACCGCCTCTCCGGTCTCGTGCTCGCCTTGTTTCTCCCGGCGCATTTCTTGGTTCTGGGGCTGGCGCTCGAAGGGGAGATAGTGCTCGAAAGTGCGATCCGATGGGCTGATCAACCCTTGGTGAAGTTCAGTGAGTGGGCTCTAATCGTTCTATTGACACTGCACCTTTCGCTTGGACTTAGAATCTTGATTCTGGAATTTCTTCCGTGGCGTGGTTCTCGGCAAGCGTTAATTGGATTTGGCGCACTCGTCTCAATATTGGCGGGTTCTGTGTTTTTGCTGAAGTTGGAATAGTTCGCGAATGGCCACGATCGAACGCATGAAAACCGACATCCTGATCCTCGGCTCTGGTGGAGCAGGGCTATTCGCGGCTTTGCATGCGCTCCAGACCGCGCCTGATCTCGATGTCACTGTCGCGGTCAAAGGACTTCTCGGCAAATGCGGTTGCACGCGAATGGTGCAGGGTGGGTATAATGTGGCTCTCGCCCCAGAAGATTCACTCGAACGTCATTTTATGGACACAATCGTCGGTGGCAAATGGTTGCCGCGCCAAGACCTTGCCTGGCGGCTTATCGAAGGGGCGGTTGAGCGGATCCATGAGTTAGAGAATGAGATCGGATGCTTCTTCGACCGTAACCCAGACGGTTCACTGCACCAGAAGGCTTTCGCGGGACAAAGCTTCGATCGCACCGTGCATAAGGGCGACCTAACGGGTATCGAAATCATTGGCCGGTTGATGGAGCAGGTTTGGGCGCGGGGTATCAATCGGCTGGAGGAGCATCGCGCCATCACTTTGGTCCCGACGGCTGACGGGGCGAGCATCGCCGGAGCGCTGTTTATCGATATGCGCAGTGGTGGCTACCGGCTGGTGCAGGCTAAGGCGTTGCTGCTCGCGACAGGTGGCGGGCCAACAATGTACCTCTATCACACGCCCTCCGGTGATAAGACCTGTGATGGCATGGCTATGGCGCTGCGCCTCGGCCTGGGCTTGCGCGACATGGAAATGGTGCAATTCCACCCAACCGGCCTACTGGCCGGCACGCAGACACGGATGACTGGGACCGTCCTGGAGGAAGGGTTGCGTGGTGCTGGTGGGCATTTACTGAATGGAGATGGTGAGAGGTTCATGCTTGCTCTGGACCCCGCGGCTGAGCGCGCAACCCGCGACGTTGTGAGCCGCGCAATCTTTGCCGAGATGCGGGCCGGCAGGACGACGCCGAACGGCGGTGTACATATACGGATGAATCATCTGGGCCCGAGCCTTGTTACTAAGCGGTTTAAAGGGATGGTCGACCGTTGCAACGATTGTGGCTTCGATCTTGCCGGAGGGTTCGTTGAGGTGGTGCCAACGGCACATTACATGATGGGGGGCGTCGAATTTGAGTTAGACTGCTCCACTACCATGTCAGGACTTTTCGTAGCGGGTGAGGATGGTGGCGGCGTACATGGTGCTAACCGATTGGGCGGAAACGGGGTGGCCAATTCAACCGTCTTCGGGGGTATTGCGGGAGATTCGATGGCGGCTTTCGTTGCAAAGATGGGACGACATGGGGATCCGGATGAACTTGTGGTCGAGGAAAGTGTGGCGCGCGCCGAACGGCCGTTCGCGAACCCCCTGGGAGACCTGGATGGATTGCGTGACCATCTTTGGCAGGTAATGTGGGACAATGTTGGTATCCTTCGCACAGAGGACAGTCTGAGGCAGGGTATTGACGCGCTCGATGGGCTCGAAGCCGAACTCAATGCGATAGGACTGGCGGACGACGACCGGGCTTTCAATCTCACTTGGCACGATTGTATGAATCTTGAGAGTTTAATCACTGTGAGCCGCGTGATCGCTGAGGCGGCACTAGCTCGTCGCGATTCGCGAGGTGCCCATTTCCGCGAGGATTATCCGAATACGGGTGATTTGGATAACACGGCCCATACTAAGGTCACACGGTCTGGAGAAGAACTCAAAGTCGAGATGAAGCCCGTGGAATTTTCTATAGTTAAACCTGGCGAGACGCTTGTCTACGAAGAAGCCGGCGGGGCGATCGACGTACATTAGAAATCAAGTTTTGTTGTAATCGTTTCTCCACTTGGATTAGCGACGTGGGCATCCAGTTCCCCCGCCCCAGGTAGCCGTCCCGGGCATCCCTAGTCATCATCCTCTTCGTAGAGGAAACGCCAATCGCTTTGTAGTACAGCTTTAATAGAGACATGCTGAAATCGAGTTTGGAGGACCCGAGGTTTAGGACCGCGTGGACGGCTTCGTCAGATCTGCGTAATCTAGTAGATTCAAAACCACCCCGCCGGAGTCTCGCTAATGAACGCTCGTATCCCTATCGTCGGCTATGCTGATCGGTTTTCGCTGCAACCAGGCGAGACCATTGAGTTCAAAGTCTCCAGCACTTCGACCGATCCCTACTCAGCGAAACTGGTGCGGGTGATTTCCGGCGACCCGAACCCCGAAAGCCCGGGGATTATCGAAGAGGAAGTTGCCGCCGATTTTGCTAATTCCTATCCTTCGCGTTACCAGAATTTCTCACTAGGTTCATACATGACGGTAGCCAGCGCTAGGCCATTAAATGGACTTGGCAGCTTCACCGTTGGTGCTACGATTTGTCCTACCATGCCGGACAAGGCAGACCAGGGTGTAGTCAGCCGGTTCAATGCTGAGACCGGGGTTGGCATTGCACTCGTCATCGGGCCAAACGGAGCCGCGGCTTTGGCTGGAGATGGGACAGGAGTGGTGGTGCGAGCCGAGACTAGCAAGGCGATGGCCGAACGCCGGTGGTACTATGTCTGGGCAAGTTATGACGACGACAACGGCGTTTTGAAGACTGGCCAACGCCCCCTTGGGTCTCGGATTGATGCGGATGATTCTGGAGACAGCGAACAGCTGTCCTGTGACCGTCCGGAGATCAGCGCCGATTTGCCGTTTCTTGTCGCCGCCCTGGGATGCAAAAGCCCATCCGGTAATTTCAATGGCAAGATCGAACGACCGTTTATCGCCTCTGGTGCGTTAAAGGATGCTGACGCTCTGTCTGTTGCTGCCGGAGAAAACAACAGTTGTTTGATCGCCGCCTGGGACTTTTCGCAAAATATGGGTGGGCGCGAGATGATGGATGTTGGCCCGAATGGGCTTACCGGTATTCTAGTAAACCTTCCGACCCGAGCGGTGACTGGATCGGCTTGGGATGGTAGCTGTTTTGCCTGGACACAGAATCCTGCGCATTACGCGGCCATCCACTTTCACGATGACGATCTTTATGATTGCGAATGGGAGACCGATTTCAGTTTCACCGCACCGGACGACATGAAAAGTGCGGTCTACGCTGTCCGGCTCGAAACGTCGGACGGTGAGAAGGATATGATCCCGTTTTTCCTCACTGCGCCCAAGAATCGGCCACAATCGCGTATCTGCGTTCTGATCCCGAGCTATACCTACACGGTTTATGCAAATATCGCACGGGGCAACACGAACCAACAATTCTATGAGCGAGCTCGGGCCTGGGGGGCAAGCCCATACACCACGGACGACCATCCTCAATTCGGTCTGTCCACTTACAACTATCATTCCGATGGCAGCGGTATTGCCTATTCATCACGCCGCAGGCCAATCATTACCATGCGCTCAAACATCACATCGTATCCAGAGGTTCGTGGTTCGGGTTGTCGTCACCTGCCGGCAGATACGCATCTGTTCCATTGGCTTGAAAAGATGGGGCACGAGTTCGACGTTATTACTGACGACGAGCTGCACGTTTGGGGAAAAGATGCGGTCAACGGATATCAATTGGTTATCACCTGCTCGCACCCAGAATATCATACGCCCGGCTCGCTCGATGCCTTGCAGGATTATGTCGATGAAGGTGGGCGTTTGCTATATTTAGGTGGAAATGGGTTCTATTGGAAAGTGGCTGTTAGCGACGGCTGGCCCGATGCGGTGGAAATCCGGCGCGGGGAGGGTGGTATTCGCGCTTGGGCGGCTGATCCAGGCGAATACTACAATGCTTTCGACGGCACCTATGGGGGTCTTTGGCGGCGGAATGGACGCGCACCCCAAATGCTGGCTGGTGTCGGCTTTTCAAGCCAAGGTGATCACGATGGTAGCCGCTACAGGCGCACCGCTGCGTCATATGATCCCAATGTTGCCTGGATTTTCGAAGGTATCGAGGGAGACTTGATTGGTGATTTCGGCTTCTCAGGTGGAGGTGCGGCAGGCTTCGAACTCGACCGGGCAGATATGCGTCTGGGCACGCCCTTGAACGCAGTGGTGCTCGCCACTTCAGAGAACCATGGTGACAGTTTCGTGCTGGTGCCCGAGGATATACTGACCCATCATGACACCTGGACGCACGAACCGGTCGACAATCTGATCCGCGCTGACATCGTTTATTTTGATACGCCGAACGGTGGAGCGGTGTTCTCGGTTGGTTCGATCACTTTCTGTGGCAGCTTACCCTGGAACGACTGCGATAACAACGTATCGACCATGACTAATAATGTAGTCCGGCGGTTCTTGGGGAACTAGCCAGGACCGTGAATTAACCTAGATTAATACGTTGTTTGAGATCTAGCCTGGGACGATGTTCAAAGAGGTCGGATAATGGTGAACTTGTGCTCCACGAGCTTCTTGGAAAATTATTTCCATCCAACGGCGCAGTGGACCGGATTGGCTTGGAACAATAGTTTGGATGCCCGGGCTTGATCAATGGCGTGATCCCAGACAGCTCGTTCGGCTGTGTCAAGCAAGCTCCGCGAATAGGTGGCTCGATAGTTCCAAATTGGGCTATCCGGCCGGTCGAAGGTGAGGAGCTGAGGGAACCCCCGTATATCCCTTAAACCGGCCCGGGCCATGCGGGCATAAAGCGAGCGGTCGGCGACCGCGTCGGGCGATGCCGACTGCGGTTGGGTGTTCACCTTGTCCGCGATAGCAGCCGGCAGGTCCAAGTTCCACCATTGTGGCATGTCGATGGCGCGCACGGTCACCCCCGCCGGACCGCCCAAACGCAGCACACGGACGATTTCCGACAAAGCAGTATTGGCGTCGCACTCCTCCAGCACCGTGATCGAATAGACCGCGTCGAAACTGGCGTCGTCGAACGGCAGGCACGTGGCGTCCCCGCCCATCAATCTGAGGCCCCCCGTGCACGGTTTCTCATCCTCGACCAATTTGTGCCCTGCTGTTCGCGCCAGGTCTGCGCCCTCACGCAAAAGATAACCGTTAGTGTCTAGTCCGGTTACTGCGAGGTCGGGACGCGTGCTTAGCAACTGCCGGCAGAGGCTGCCCGGCCCACACCCCACTTCTAACACTTTAGCGCCTTCGGGAATCGCCATACGGTGGAGGATCGAGCGGAACAGGTCCCGATAGCTTTCGTGTTCTGCTCGATCCTCCAGCAACGCGCCGCCGCCAATACATGCTCCCCCTAGGGCGACGGTGGTGAAGGAGCGTGCGAGGCGATCCAGTACCGGCTCCCATTGTGAGGCGGCGAGAAAGAATGGTGGTAGAATCAGGGCTGGGCCGGAACCCTGGATTCGGTAGGTTACACCGTTGACCATGCCTTCTCTCTCGATACCCTGTCGAGGGTGGTCGGCATCCAGGTCGCGAAAAAAAGTTTCGAGATGGCTGCAGAGATCGTTGGGTCGCTCGGTGGTGATGTCTGACCACGCGGTGGCGGCATAACCAAGAATTTCGGCGAACTGCGCGTGCGGCATGGCCGGAAGCGCAGTATCCGCGGCACTGCTGGGGATACCGCTATCCCCGGTTAAGACTAACAGGCGTTCGCGCAGCACCTTAAACGCATCAGGCTCGATTCGGCTCGCGATAACCAAGGCGAGGCCAGCCACGCAATCGGTGTGGACCTTGCAGAAATCGGCAATGTCTCCAGGCAACTGGGTGGCGATGAACACCCGTCTGAGGCCCAGATGTTCAATAACGGCAGAAAATCGATTGGCATTATTGGTCATGCGGGACCCCAGCGATCAGTAAATTGTGTTCTCGATCCGCTCAGGGTAAGCCTTGTCATAGGTTTCAGCATCAAATTCGTTGCCAAGTATACCGCGCTGCATTTCGCCGATTGTAGGCAGGTCAGACCGTGGGATTTGAGTCTTTGGGTCCCATAGTTTTGAACGGATCAGGGCCTTTGGACACTGGAAGTACATCTTCTCGACGGTGACCACGATCACGCTGGCGGGAACTTTATCGTTCATCTTGAAGCTCTCGCGCAGACCTTGATCAGTCACAATTTCTGCCGTGCCGTTGATGCGCATGGTCTCACCAACACCAGGGATAAGGAAAAGAAGGGAGATTCGCGGATCGCGAACGATATTCTTCAAGCTGTCGAGCCGATTGTTGCCGCGCCGGTCGGGAATAAGCACAGTCTTCTTGTCATACACGCGCACGAAACCCGATGGATCGCCGCGGGGCGAGCAATCCAATCCTTCGATGCCTACTGTCGCGACTACCACGAAGGGTGCCGCCTCGACGAACTCTTTGTAGTGGTCAGAGATGTGGCTGATTTCCTTGGTAAGTGCCGCTGGCACAGGCGGACCGTAGAGCGATTCTAGGTCGTCTATCGATCCCACCCGGCCTTTGAACTTAGTTTTGGACGCGCCCATCTCGTTCATCCATTTATCCTTCAAATGTCATCTAGAGGGTGGATGGGGCGCCGGAGGTTCTTGTAAGTGACATTGCGGATGTTTCCGCAGGTCGGCCCGGGCGTATCCGCCGTCAGGATGCGGTCAGCGTATGGACCAAAGGTAGCACGGAAATGAGACGGGGACTTGACGAAAACGAGTGCTGGTTTCGAGAGGTCGAGACCGACTGAGGTGTATTGTCCGGTGTCCCATTCTAGCCCGCTGACTGACCGTACGGCAATCCGAAGGGAGCCGACCGCGAGTACGGCAGTTAGACCAAAATTCATTTCTGCCCCTGCAAGACCGGCGGCCATAGTGAATACCCCGTCGGTCAGAGCGCGCACCGTTGCGTTAATCGTGACTGGATTTCCGTCTTCCGTTGATAATGTATGGCCGAGTTGCAAAGTTATCTCTGCTCCGATCCCGACTTCCACGGCTCTAGTGGCGGCGGGTGCATCGACCAGAGTGAGGTAGGTCAGCTGATCCGCCTTGTCGGCTTGGAGTTTCAGAAGAGTTCGGAGCACGGCCGCGTTGTCGCCTCCTGCGCCGCCGCTAGTTGCATCGCCAACGTCGCCAACTACGGTAACGCCAGGCCCAGCGAGGCCGATACGGATCGCGTCATCGAGCGGTGTCATGCTTGGCAACAAATCGTTCCGAAGATTCCAGGTCAACTCAGCGAGCCGCTCTGCGGCGGTTTGCGCCGCTTCAGCGTCCCCGTTGACACAAACTAGTGACGCGAAGCCAAGGTCCTCGAAATCGAGCCAAGGTTGAACCATGAAGTAAGACGCAGCCAGCACCTCGCCATCGAGTTCCAAGCGTCTCGCCTCGGCGACCACGGCCGTCATTGGGCCTTCTGTGGTGCGTCCATTTACGGGGCTGATAATCATGTTTCGCTTCGCTAGTCCCATTACGGGTTGGCATGTGCCGGCAAGACGATCTGCCAAAATCCGCGCTGTGCGTTCCCCGGTCTCGTACATGTCGGTGTGGGGATAGGCGCAGTAACCAACGAAGAAGACATCCGGTTGTAGCATTCGGGGCGTGATATGCCCGTGAAGGTCAAGCGAGACACCGATCGGTGTGCCATCTGGTAAAACTGCACGCAGTCTCTCCAGGATTTCCGATTCGCAGTCGTTCTCATCCTCGCAAGTCATCGCACCATGTAATGCCAGTAAAACTGCATCTATCGCGCCCGCGGCTCTTAGTTGAACTAGAAAATGGTCGAGCAAGCCGTTGAAGCACGCGCGCGTGAGCGGACCTCCGCAAGATCCATGGGTGGCTAGTAGTGGCACAACTTCGTGGCCGGCACTTTCCAGAATATCTCGCATGCCAGTGATCTCTATACGGGCGTTTCCCAGTGCCCCGAATATTGCGGTGCCAGTGCGAATATATTGAGCTGCGAAATGCTCGTGCGTGGTATGGAACGGAACGAAAGTGTTGGATTCCTGAATGATCTGGGCAATAGCGACACGCATCGTCTACCTCCGGGTTGGCGCTGATCATTAGAGCGGCGTGGAAAATGGCTGTCGAGATCTTGATTCTCCACCCGGTGCGGCTATCACGATCAAGGTTTCCATCGATCGCCGTTCACCTTTGTTTGACGTTCGCTCTGAATTGGATTGAGTTGCGTTTTCTCGGAAATGATGGAACTTGAGAACTGGCCGGAAACATGGCTCTAAGCGCTCGGAAACGTGGAATTTTCAAATGGTTGTCGCTCTTGACGGCGGTAGCTGGGATTGGTTTCGGCGCGTATGAACTATTCCATTGGTTTACCCATGTTTATGAATTCGACGCTCGAATCCGGACCGATCTCACTCGGATCTCCAGCCGGGTCAACGGCACTATCGAACAAATTGCGGTCAAGGAGGGTGAACGGGTCAGGGCTGGCGACCTATTGATCAGTATGGAGGCAGACATCGTGCGCCAGCGCTTGGCCGCGTTAGATGCCGACTTGATGGGGGCTTCTGTCCGACGCGATAAACTTCGCGCTGAGAAACTCGCGCTGGAGGCCGATATTGCAGCTCGCGCGGCGACAAAGCGTCAATTGGTTCATGCGCTAAAAGTAGAGAGGCGAGCTCTGGTCGATAGGCATGCAATCGCCACTAAGAAACTTCAGCGCACCGAGTTCTTGGTAAAGAAGAACCTAACCTCGCAGAAGTTGTTGGAAGATGACCAAGACCGTGTGATCGACCTTTCGGGCCAGATCGCAATCGCCGACGCGGGGGTGAAGGTCGCGGAACGAGAGGTTGCTGAGATTGAAGCTCGCAGATCGGAGATTGCGGTCCTCGATCAGGATATCCGCATCGCCGAAATCGAGGCCGCTCGTCTGCGTGCTCAAGTTCGAGAACAGGAGGTAAACTTATCTGAACGCTTTATCAAAAGCCCAATCGATGGGGTTGTCGACAGGGTTTTTAAAAACCAAGGCGAGTATGTCGAAGATGCGGATGAACTGCTGATCATTCACGATCCCGAAAATATCTGGATCGAGGCTAATATCGCTGAGGATCAAATACGCCATTTGCAAGTTGGTCAGCCAGTGAAGGTCGATATGGATGCCTATCCTTTCGACACGTTTCGCGGCCGAGTTTTGAGTATCGGCATGGTGACGGTCGCTGACCTGGCGCCGGGCGGCAATGGGGCAAGCGCGAAATTGCTCAAGGCGACCCAACGCATCCCAGTGAAGATCAAGCTGCTCGACCCACCCGACATCACTGCTCCCGGGATGCTTGTGGAAGTCAACATTCAGATCCGCAATAAGGCGTCTCTGCCGTGAACATGGATCGGTTCGACTGGCGGGTGGTCCTGGCACTTGCCACCACGTCGATGCTGATCCAACAGGCGTTTAGTTATGTCTGCCAGATCGTCATGCCATTCCTGGCCGACAGGATCGCGGAGGAGTTCGGCATTTCTCGGGCTTGGCTCGGTCTTTATTTGTTTATACAAAATATCGCGTCGATCGCTGCTGCTATGGGTTGCGGGGCATTAATTCTCCGGATCGGCGCACTTCGGATTAGCCAATGGTGCCTCATTTTCATGGGTGGTAGTCTATTTGTGATCTCCACCGGCTTGCTATGGCTTTACCCGCTCGCCGCCATCCTGCTGGGTGGCTCGGCTGTTTCGACGCCCGCTAGTTCACACATCTTGGCCCGGTTTTGCCCACCGCGATTAGCACCGTTAATTTTCTCGGTGAAACAGACCGGTGTCCCGGTCGGTAGTTTAATTGCCGGGCTTCTGATTCCAACGCTTCTCGGTCTTGGGATCTACAGCGCTACACTGGGTGGATCCATTCACCTAGACGCGTTTGGAACGGCTTTCGTCTGCGGCTTGTTAGTCTACATGATAGCGCTGATGCTAGAGCCGCTTAAGGCACATTTCGATTCTGACCGGAAACCGGGCACCCAGTTTTCTATTTCTGGCGTGGCCGAGACCATGCGGGTCGTTGTCTCCAATCCAGATCTGCGCGACCTAGCGTTGGTTGCCTTCTCGTTGGGTGGACTGCAGGCCGTATGGTCCGGATTCTTCATTCTTTTTCTGATCGATGGCATGGACTATGACGAGTTCGAGGCGGGTACAGCTTTCGCTATCGCTAGTTTCACTGCCATCGGCGCGCGGATACTTTGGGGTTGGATGGGCAGCGCATTGATCTCGCCGCGTTGGGTGATGGCTGGACTTTGCACGTTTGCGACCATCTCGGCGGTACTGACTGGTCTTTACGATACAGGTTGGACCATGAACGCTATTTTAGCGGTTGCCATCGTCTTCAATATGACGTCACTAAGTTGGCACGGTGTCTTGCTAGCCGAGACGGCGCGCTTAGCGCCCGAGGGACATGTAGGTGGAGTGACTGGAGGCGTCCTCGCCTTTACTTCGATAGCAATGATGATCTACCCGGCAATCTACGGCGGGTTATTGGCGGTAACGGGTTCCTATGGAGTTGGGTTTATCGCGGCGGCTTTACCGGCGTTATTTTGTGCCTTTGTTTATTTCAGTGCTCCGCTCGAGGGGTCTTGGTTAGGTGAGATTCTACGAGGTCTGGGCTGGGCGTTGGGGACTAGGCGCCTTGCTGTCGCGGGCATTCTTTCGATCGCTGCTGTTGTTGGTGCGGCCTGGCTGGTTTACAGGGGGTTGGTGTGACCGATTACATCACCACAAACCCGTGGGCATAGGGGTCGCGATCCTCGATAAAAACCGTGTTGAGCCCGATGACCCGCGCCCACCCCTGGATTGAGGGTATTATCGCAGGAAAATTCCCAACATTGGTTTCGCTCTCCACACGTCCCCTAAAAAGGCTGGAGATGATGCTTTCGTGCACGAAGCCGTCACCGGGCCCCAGTTCGCCCCTGGCGTGAAGCTGTGCCATTCGGGCTGAGGTGCCGGTACCACAGGGTGAGCGGTCGATAGCCTTGTCGCCGTAGTAGACAGCATTGCGGGCATCTGCCTCGCTATGGGAGGGTTCACCGGTCCACATTATGTGCGAGAGGCCACTGATCTCGGGTTGCTCAGGATGGACAAAGGTATGGGTATTGTTAATCACCCGGCGTACCTCGCGCGCCATGTCGACTAGTTCTGACGCCATATAGTTCGCCATGTCGTTGAAGTTCTCTTGCGATTCCACGATAGCGTAGAAGTTTCCGCCGTACGCGATGTCGACCTTGATTTTGCCGAGGTGCGGTGAGTTCACCTCCAGGTCCTGGACATGCAAGTAAGACGGCACATTTGTGATCCGAACCCAGTCGACGTGTTCACCGTCCATCGAATACTCTGCCGTCACCTTTCCGGCAGGTGTGTCCAGCACGAGACGTCCCGGCTCTCTTGGCACGGCCAACCCACGTTCTATTGCGACTGTTACGGTTCCGATGGTCCCATGTCCGCACATCGGCAAGCAGCCCGACGTCTCGATAAATACAATTCCTATGTCACAATCGTCACGTGTGGATGGCATCAAGATAGACCCGGACATCATATCGTGGCCGCGTGGCTCGAACATGAGGCCTGTGCGAATCCAGTCTAGGTTTTCCAAGAAGTATCTGCGTCGTTCGATTATGGTTGAGCCGGGCAGATGCGGCGCGCCGCCGGCGACTACCCGGACCGGATTGCCACAGGTATGTGCGTCGACGCAGAAAAAGGTGTGTGTGGCCATGGGGCGTCTCCGTGGTGGAATTGGGACATTAGTTTAGCGCTCAGTCATTCGATTGCTATCTTTTCGAACGGACTTTAATCTTTCTATGGTCGCCGCTGAAAACCATCATGGAACGAATAAAATATGGCGAATTGTTGAGTAGTTGGATAGGCGGCACATTTTGTGTTTGAGCTAATGACAAACCTGCGAACGATTATTTCGGGCAAACTTGGCACCGCCCATGCGGGCTGCGAGCAGAACTCGCGACTAATGTCGACGTGGCTCCATCGTTGCCTACTCGTTTCAACAACGTCCATGACGAGGCTATGCTAAAAGGCGATGGGGTCTGGTGGCCCTCCAACTCTTCTGTCTGGCCGTCAGACCTGCGATCCAAGGGTCTCAAATTTGAGCCCACCAAACCTCGTATTACGAACCCGCGGTTACTCGTCTGCAGGAGGGGATCTCACCAAGTTGGCACGGCCTGCTGCAGTCTCTGGTTTGGTGGCGGAATTTTCAAGGATGCGTAAAAATACCGCGCGCAAGACTCATGCTTCTGTTTTAGTCCCGGCGGTCGCAGAAAAGGTCGTGGTGAATGCGAGGTAATTCTGTGCTCGGCAAGGCTGTGACGTCCAGATGTTATAGGAGGGGTTCGTGAGCAAAGGATTGTTAATCGTTACCGGTGGTAGCCGTGGAATTGGGGCTGCGACAGCGGTTCGTGCCGCCACCGACGGTTGGGATGTGGCGGTCAACTACGCCAACGATGAGGCGGCGGCGGAACGGGTCGTTTCGAAGGTCCGCTCCACTGGACAAAAGTCGATTCGGTTGCGTGGTGACATAAACGAAGAAGCCGATATTCTGCGTCTTTTTGATAAGGCGGAACGGGAATTGGGACCCGTAAGGGGTTTGGTGACCAGTGCTGGGACGACCGGACTTGGAACCCGTGTTGAGAACATGACGGTCGACGCTATGCGCGAAGTGATGGGGCTCAATGTAATCGGCCTAATGATTTGTTGCCGCGAGGCCGTTCGCAGGATGTCGATCAAAAACGGCGGGGAGGGCGGGCGGATCGTCAATGTTGCCTCTGCCGCATCTCGTCTGGGTGGGCCGAACGAGTTCGTCCACTACGCGGCTTCCAAGGGAGCAGTGGATTCCTTCACGCTTGGACTGGGCCGGGAGGTTGCAAACGAGGGGATCTTGGTAAATGCGGTTTCGCCAGGAATGATCGACACTGAAATACACGCCGCTGCTGGGCTTCCGGATCGCGCCTCTCAGGCCATACCCAACATCCCAATCCGTCGGGTCGGTCAGCCAGAGGAAGTCGCTGAGGCCATTGTATGGCTACTAGGTGACGGGGCAAGCTATTGCGCTGGTGCGATAATCGACGTGACCGGTGGCCGGTAGGGAGCGTTAGGCGCGATGGTCAAATTGGACGGGCCGCGCGTCCATTATCGCGAACTGATTGAGTCCGGCACGATGACGCCTGACCCGGCGCAATCGGCGGTCGTGGAGGAACTCCAGATCATGCATGAGGTTTTGGCAGGTTATCACCCTGGTCCAAGCGTCGTGGGTTGGCGTGCTCGCTTGGGCTTGCAAAAGAAGTCTCACAAGGATACCCCCCGGGGGCTCTACATCCACGGTACGGTCGGACGTGGCAAATCCATGCTTATGGACCTATTTTTTGAAGACGTGAGTGTTGAACGCAAACGTCGAGTTCATTTCCACGAGTTTATGCAGGAAGCACATGAGCTCATTCACCAGTGGCGCAAGGCAAACCAGGAAAATAAATCAGCAGAGCCCATCGGTCCGACGGCTGCTAAATTGGCGAATAGGAACTGGCTTCTTTGTTTCGACGAGTTCGAGGTTCGTGACATAGCGGATGCAATGATTGTCTCGCGTCTGTTCCATGCGATGTTCGATTTAGGCGTTGTCGTCGTCGCCACGTCGAACCGCCACCCAGATGACCTTTATAAGGACGGCTTGCAGCGCGATCGGTTCCTACCCTTTATCGAGATACTAAAGGATCGGATGCGGGTTCTTCACCTTACTGATGGAAAAGATTATCGGCTTGATCGTCTGAAGGGCATGGCAGTTTATCACGTCCCCGCTGATGCACGCGCTGAGGAGGAATTGGCGATGACCTTCGTGGATCTCACGGACGGTGGTGCGGGTAAGCCCGTCGCGATCGAGTTTCGTGGGAGGCGCATTCAAGTCCCGAAAGCGTATGGTCGCGTAGCCTGGTTTGGTTTCGCGGATCTTTGCGAGACACCGCTCGGGCCAGGAGATTTCCTCGTTATCGCACGGCATTTCCATTCGATCCTGGTGTCAGGGGTCCCCTTGATGAGTGATGTACGAAGGGACGCAGCCCGTCGTTTCATGAACTTGATTGACACACTATATGATAATCATATCCACTTAATTCTATCTGCCGACGCGCACCCGGATATCCTATACGAAGGTGAAGACTGGAAATTTGAATTCGAACGCACGACATCCCGCTTGATCGAGATGCAGTCTGCAGACTACATCGAATCCGCCAGGGCCCGGATCGACCAGGACGATTAAACACCGGGTGGTATTCGGCTGCACTTTATATACGCCATAACCGAGCTTAATACTAACACGGCAGAACTACTTATTTCTTAAATTGGCATTATTGGCTAACCGTCGGCCACTTGACCCGGCCCTTGGGACCGCCAAGAAAAGCAATTTTGAAAACGACTGGATCATATAGTGACGGGAATAACTAAGCGTTGAAGTGGCAATCGCTGATTAATATCCGGTTTCATCAACAATCTACTTCTCGTGAGGGGTCTCCAAAAAACCATATTCGGAATACCTAATACAACTCTTTAGCATCATATAACTCTTTAGCATCGGTGGAACAGAGATACAGCTGGTTGTGCCGAAACTCCCTTGCGGGAGATCGAACTGGGTGTGACATAGTCCATCAGAGATAGCGCTGAACAGCAAATTTTCAGTCCATTTCTTTGTGGAATTTCTGCTGAAGATGGGGGTTGTCTTGCTGCGCACCAGGAAACGCGCTAAACCGCGCGGCAATTGGGTGTGGCCGGAACGAGCAAGGCAGACCCGAGGGCATTTCGGACGCGTGCGACACGGGAGAGATTAATGGCCCGCAACAAAATAGCGTTAATCGGCGCAGGCAATATAGGGGGCACGCTGGCCCTCTTGGCCGGCCTGAAGGAGCTTGGCGATGTAGTCCTCTTCGACATCGTTGAAGGTATGCCACAAGGAAAGGCGCTGGATATCGCCGAGGCCACGCCGGTCGAGAAATTCGATGCGAACGTAACGGGAGCTAACGACTATTCTGCTCTTGCCGGCGCCGATGTGGTTATTGTTACCGCCGGCATTGCACGTAAACCGGGCATGAGCCGAGATGATCTGATTGGCACTAATTATAAGGTCATGGGATCGGTTGGCTTGGGTATCAAGGACAACTGTCCGGGTGCGTTCGTGATTTGCATCACCAATCCGCTTGACGTCATGGTCGGTGTATTGCAGAAGGCCTGCGGTCTACCCACTAACAAGGTCGTGGGCATGGCGGGTGTGCTGGACAGCGCGCGGTTTCGTTATTTTTTGGCCGAGGAGTTCAATGTCTCTGTTGAGGACGTGAATGCATTCGTTCTCGGTGGTCATGGCGACACCATGGTCCCGCTGGTGCGATACTCGGCCGTGGCGGGCATTCCGGTTCCAGATCTAATTAAGATGGGCTGGAGCACCCAAGAAAAGATCGACGAAATCGTTCAGCGCACCCGGGACGGCGGCGCCGAGATTGTCAAGTTGCTTAAAACCGGCTCCGCTTTTTATGCTCCTGCATCATCAGCAATCGAAATGGCCGAAGCGTATCTTAAAGACAAGAAGCGCGTGCTCCCCTGCGCTGCCTATTGCGAAGGCCAATATGGACTTGAAGGTCTATATGTAGGGGTGCCTACGGTTATCGGCGCCAACGGTGTTGAGCGGGTGGTCGAGATCGAAATGAACGACTCGGAACGTGCTATGTTCGACCATTCGATAGCTGCCGTTAAAGAGCTCAATGACATCGCTAACAAGCTCTGACGAAATAGCATGGGAACTTAAGGAACCAACGCCTTCTGAGTGGTCACCAGTTGCTTCTATTAGGCTTACGCCGGAAGATAGAGCTCATGTTGTACGAAAATTGGTATCCACAGTAACACGGGCCCGTTGGTGTAATTTCCCTGGCACGTCCTATAGCGAAAACTAGGCGTCATGAATATTCACGAGTATCAGGCCAAGGAATTGCTGGCCAAGTTCGGTGTCGCTGTCCCAAGGGGCGGCGTGGCATTCACGCTCGATGAGGTACGGACCGTCGCAAATGATTTGAGTGGGCCGGTCTATGTAGTTAAGTCGCAGATCCATGCAGGTGGGCGGGGCGCAGGCCGTTTCAAAGGTAACGAGACCGGCAAGGGTGGCGTTCGTGTGGTCGAGTCCGTCGCTGACGTTGCGGCCAATGCCGCTGAGATGCTGGGAAACGTGTTGGTTACTAAACAGACCGGGTCAGATGGCAAGGAGGTAAAGCGCCTTTACATTGAGGAAGGCTGCAATATAGCCCGTGAGCTCTACCTTTCGCTGCTCGTCGACCGTACCACTAGTAAGATAACGGTGATAGCGTCCACAGAGGGTGGAATGGAGATCGAGAAGGTTGCTACTGAAACACCGGATAAGATCATCACTACGGTCATTGATCCAGTGACGGGGTTACAGTCGCATCATGCGCGCACAATTGCGTTTAGGCTTGGCCTCGCGGGGAACCAGCTAGGTCAGATTGTCGAAATGTTGAACTCGCTTTACAGGGCGTTTTGCGATCTGGATGCTTCTTTGGTCGAAGTCAATCCGCTGGTAGTTACTAGTGAGGGCGAAGTCATTGCGTTGGACGCCAAGATGAACTTTGACGACAACGCGCTGTTCCGCCATCCAGAGTTGGAACAACTGCGGGACGAAGATGAGGAGAATCCGGCGGAATTCAAGGCTGCTCAACACGACTTGAACTACGTAAAGCTCGACGGCAGCATTGGTTGCATGGTTAATGGGGCCGGGCTTGCTATGGCAACCATGGACATTATCAAATTGTATGGCGAGGAGCCTGCGAATTTCCTCGACGTGGGTGGGAGCGCGACGAGGGACCGGGTGAAAGTGGCTTTTAAGATCATTCTTTCAGACCCGAACGTAAAGGGTATCCTTGTCAACATCTTTGGCGGGATTATGCGATGCGACTTGGTCGCCGAAGGGGTCGTCGCGGCAGCCCGGGAAGTCAGTCTTAACGTACCCCTGGTCGTTCGACTTGAGGGCACCAACGTTGAGCTTGGTAAGCAGATTATGGCTAAGAGCGGCCTACCCATTGTTTCGGCAGCCAATTTGGCCGATGCGGCCGCGAAGATTGTTAGGGCCGTAAAGGTGATCGTGTGATGGCCGTATTGGTTAGCAAGGATACAAAAGTCATTTGTCAGGGTTTTACGGGTTCCCAAGGTACCTTCCATTCTAAACAAGCGATCGAGTATGGCACCCAGATTGTCGGCGGTGTTACGCCTGGCAAGGGTGGACAAACGCATCTTGGTCATCCGGTGTTTGATACCGTTGCAGGTGCAGTCGAGGGCACCGGAGCCAATGCCTCGGTGATCTATGTGCCGCCACCTTTCGCTGCGGACTCGATTTTGGAAGCGATTGAAGCTGAAGTTCCGCTCGTGATCTGCATTACCGAAGGCATTCCCGTGCTCGATATGGTGAAGGTTAAACGGCGTTTGCAAGGTTCAGTGACGCGACTGATTGGTCCGAATTGCCCAGGCGTCATAACACCTGATGAGTGCAAGATCGGAATCATGCCGGGCCATATTCACAAGCGTGGATCGGTTGGCATTGTGTCGCGTTCGGGCACGCTTACCTACGAGGCCGTTTCTCAGACCTCCGACGCGGGACTTGGGCAGTCGACCTGCATCGGGATCGGCGGGGACCCTGTGAATGGGACTGATTTCATTGATTGCTTGGATATGTTTCTTGGTGACAACGAGACTGAGTCGATCGTTATGATCGGCGAGATCGGAGGGTCAGCCGAGGAAGAAGCGGGGGAATTCATAAAGAAAAATAAGGTGAAGAAGCCGATAGTCGGTTTCGTTGCCGGCCTTACAGCGCCCCTTGGTCGGCGTATGGGTCATGCGGGAGCGATCATCGCTGGAGGAAAGGGGGGTGCGGAAGATAAGATGGAGGCAATGCGTTCCGCGGGGATGCGTGTCGCGCATTCTCCCGCCGCCTTGGGATCCACAATGGTCGATCTATTGAAAGGATGACCTGCCGGTTAACGAAGTTTGGGTGGGGTCACTACTTACCGATCCCGCGGATGTGTAAGCTGGTGGACGGCGATGATATGCTCGGCATTCAACTTGGTGTAGCGTTGGGTAGTTGATAGCGAGGCATGGCCAAGCAGTTCCTGGATCGTGCGCAGGTCCCCACCATCTGACAACAGGTGGCTGGCGAAGGAGTGGCGGAGTGCGTGTGGTGTGGCAGTGTCCGGTAGTCCGAGAGAATTACGAACCAACCGCATCGCCTTTTGAAGCACGGCCGGCTGCAGGCGCTTACCGCGCGCACCGACGAAGAGTGGGGCGCCACCCCCACCCTTGTTGAAGGGACAACGCATCACATATTTGTCTACAGCGTCCCGCACAGCCGGGAGGACGGGGACAACCCGCTGTTTGTCGCCCTTCCCCAATACGGTGATGGTCTCGCCTAGCGGCACATCGGTTCTGTTCAGCGCAAGCGCTTCTCCGATCCGCAGCCCGGAGCCGTATAACAGAGAGAAGATCGCGGCGTCGCGGGCCCCAATCCAGGGTTCGGTAGCGACGATCTCGGTTGCACCCAATATGTTCAAAGCGTCTTCTAAGCCAAGAGCTTTGGGCAAAAGTTCTGGTCGCTTCGGTGTCCGAACCGTGCCTATCGCCGGATTATGCACGCCGCGACGCCGGTCAAGAAAGCGAAAAAAGCCTCGGATTGTGGACAAGTTCCGCGCTGTCGAGGCAGCCGATAGGCCGCCGATGCGGCACTGGGCCAGGTAGGCCCTAAAATCCGTGACTTTGAGGTTGGCAACATCAGCGAGCGTCGGTGCATGGCCTAAATGTATAGTAATGAACCTCATAAACACGATCAGATCACGCTCGTAGGCCGCAATCGTGTGGCTTGACACCTGACGTTCGCCGACTAGCCAGGCGTGCCAATCTACGAGCGTTGACTGGAGATCGGAGGTGATGCCAAGCGTGGTCAAGCTGGAAGGTTCAGCCATTGCCGAATGGTCACCTCAAGGGATCGGGCTAGAAAATCGATGAGTTCGGTCCCTTGTCCATGATGGAAGGCCTCTAGGTCGCGGGAACCGATTGCTAACAATCCCTTGGGGGCCTTTGTGCTTATATTGAGCCGGACTAGCGCCCGACTGCGTATCAATCCGGACGCGGCACCGAAAAGCCGACTGTTGTCTATGTCTTCGGAGGACAACGTAACGTTGCGTCCAGGGCCGATATAGCGATCTACTTCCCCTTCGCTAAGCGACCGCAAGCCGCTTGCGTAGGATTTAGGAATTATTGCGTCGCCGGCCTCCAAGCAAATCGTCACGGCATCCGCGTCTAGTACCATTGGCAGATCGGCTGTCACCGTATGGATCAATTTTTCGAAGCTGCGTGCCGCCAGAATCTGCAACACGCATTCGTGGACCTGGTTCTGTGAAGTCCGGTTGTCGCGCGCGCTGGCGATCAAGGAGGCATAAGCATCCCGCAACTTGCCGTTTTCCTCGCGGAGGCGTTGCAGAACAATGTGTTGCATGTCGATCACATTGTTGTCGCGCTTGTAGCGCATGCTCGGCGTGAGAATTTCAAGAATTTCCGGGTTCTCGACGAGCATTCTGGGATGATGCCGCAAATATTCGAGAACGGCCTTTTTCGTTATTACCTGAGCCGACGTGTTGTTGGCGGAGGCAGCCTCGTGGCCCTTCGGATTCGCAACGGGTCGTTTTTCTGTCATGCCGGACTGCTCTTCGTCGGGAGGATGGTCTGACCGGTCTTCTCCCAATCTGCTAGGAAGGCGGTCAGCCCCTTGTCAGTCAGCGGATGGTTGTACATCGCACGGATCACTCCGGGCGGAACCGTTACCACGTCGGCACCTAGTTTTGCGGCATCGATCACGTGTTGTGGGCCGCGGACGGAGGCAACTAGAACCTGGGTTGGAAAATCATAGTTCGCGTAGATCTGTATGATGTCAGCGATAAGGTCAGTGCCGACAATGCCTATGTCGTCGAGTCGCCCGACGAAGGGTGATATGAAGCTGGCACCAGCCTTGGCCGCGAGTAAGGCCTGAGCCGCGGAAAAGCATAATGTGACATTAACCATGATTCCGTCGTCGGAAATCGCCTTGCAGGTTCTAAGGCCGTCCACTGTGAGCGGGACCTTGATGGTCACATTGTCAGCAATTTTGGCAAGATGACGGCCCTCGGCAAGCATGGTTGGAAAGTCAGTTGCAGTAACTTCGGCGCTTACAGGCCCGTCCACCAGTCCGCAGATTTCTCGAACCACTTCCAAGAAGTCCTTGCCGGTCTTGGCGACCAGCGATGGATTCGTGGTCACACCGTCAACCAGCCCGGTCGAGGCGAGGTTCGCGATCTCAGCAGTGTCTGCGGTGTCGACGAAGAACTTCATGTAGCGCTCGCTCATTGTAGGTCCGGCAATATGCCCGAATCACTAGAGAGTCTAGTGGACAGATAGGGCGCTGGCTAGGCTGAGAACTGCAATATCTGTTGCCTTCAGAACTCGGCTTGCGACTATGGCCCTGACGGCACAGAATCTTGGTTACACTGGTTGTTGGGATATTAGTTGATGGGGATCGGAGTGCTCGGACCAGAGCGACGCGTGAGCGTGCTATTGCCGCTGCCCTTGGCCGGTCCCTACGATTATCTTGATGGTGGCCTCGACCTTGTGCCCGGGGATGTCGTCGAGGTGCGTTTGTCGGGACGGCATGTGACCGGTGTTGTGAGCGGCGATGGGCAAGGCAATATCGATGCGTCCAAGCTGAAATGTGTAATACGGCGTCACGAAGTCCCAACGTTACCTGAAGTGACGCTTAGGTTCGTGGAATGGGTGGCCTCCTACACACTCTCGCCACCGGGCTCGGTGATGCGAATGGCCGTCAGCGTGCCTTCCGCCCTGAAACCACGCAGCTCCGTGAAAGCATATACCAGCGCGGCTGCGGATCCGCCCAGGTCCGTGAGGATCACACCAGCACGCGGGCGAATTTTAGAGCTCCTTCGCGATGGACCACCAAGAACAACTACCGAAATCAGTCGGGAACTCGGTGTGAGTCCCGGCGTGATCAAGATGCTTGCCAAAGTGGGAATGGTGGCGACAGTCGAACTGCCGGCAGATCCCGCGGTTCCAGTGCCTGATCCTGACTGGCCAAGTGCTGTAGCTCTCGATAATGTCCAAAGTGAGGTAGCGAACCAGCTTGTTCATATGGCTGGACGTGGAGGCTACTCGGTCACTGTGATCGATGGGGTGACTGGAGCCGGCAAGACTGACGTCTATTTCGAAGCTATCGCCGAGACCTTACGCATGGGTCGTCAAGTTTTGATACTGGTGCCGGAGATCGCGCTTTCCACGTCGTTTCTGGGTCGTTTTGAGGGACGCTTTGGCGCACCTCCCGGTCAGTGGCACTCCGATCTTTCCCCACTTCAGCGCCGCTGGACCTGGCGCGCCGTAATCGAGGGTCGCATGCCAGTCCTTGTAGGCGCCCGATCGGCGCTTTTCTTGCCGTTCCCCAACCTTGGTCTAGTTATTGTCGATGAGGAACACGAGGCGGCTTTTAAGCAAGGAGATGGCGTTGCCTATCAGGGCCGGGACATGGCGATTGTACGTGCCCGTCTAGGCAATATTCCGGCGATTCTCGTTTCCGCCACGCCTTCGCTCGAAACTGTCACAAATGTCGAGCGAGGTCGTTACGCTCGTGTCGCATTACCTACTCGACACAGCGGTGCGACTTTGCCCGATGTTCACGCTGTCGACATGCGTATCGCTGGACCGGAGCGTGGACGCTGGATCACACCCGACCTTTCTCGGGCGGTGAACGCCGCCCTCGAGCGGGGAGAACAAGCTCTGCTGTTCCTCAATCGACGAGGCTATGCGCCACTCACACTATGCCGGGCCTGTGGCCACCGTTTGGAATGTCCAAATTGCAGCGCTTGGCTTGTTGAGCACAAACTGTCTCAACGTCTTCAATGCCATCACTGCGGCTTCGCGGCGGATCTGCCTCAAGAGTGTACAGAATGCAGAACGGTTGACAGCCTGACGCCCAGTGGTCCAGGTGTCGAGCGGCTTGCTGAGGAGGTTCATGACCGTTACCCTGACGCCCGGCTCCGGATCGTCTCCAGTGATACACTCAGCGGACCCAATGCCGCAGCCGAATTCGTTCGCTCTGTTCGTGCCGGAGAGGTCGACATCATTATCGGCACCCAGGTCGTAGCCAAAGGCCATCATTTCCCGATGCTTACCGTTGTTGGCGTTATCGATGCCGACCTGGGACTTGCTGGGGGCGACCTTCGCGCTTCTGAACGTACATATCAGTTACTTCATCAGGTGGCAGGCCGCGCGGGCAGGTCCGATCGTCCCGGCTCTGTGTTCCTGCAGACCCATTTCCCCGAGAATCCGGTGATGCGCGCCCTAGTGAAATGGGACCGAGATCGTTTCCTATTGGAGGAGAGCAGGGCGCGCGAGGAGGCAGGGATGCCTCCTTTCGGCCGTCTGGTGGCACTTGTTGTCAGTGCACGCGATGCTGCGACGGCGGACGAAGCGGGACAATTGCTCGCCCGGGCGGCACCCCGGTTCTCTGATGTTCAAGTACTGGGACCAGCACCGGCGCCGCTGGCCCTGCTGCGAGGACGTCATCGAAGGCGGTTGCTTTTGAAGGCGACGCGATCCGTGAATGTCCAGAAGTTGGTACGTGACTGGCTCGCTCCACTCAAATTACCTTCCGCAGCACGGCTGAGAGTGGATGTTGATCCTTATGGGTTTATGTAGCTTTACGCTGTGGATCCATTCATCTAACGGCGTCTTTGCGGTTCTAATTGCTTAAGTCCCGATTTATGACAAAAGCGCGAGGATTTCCGCGCGGATTCCGCGCGGCCCAGCCCCCCCCGCATCGCTTGCGCGCCTCCGAGGTCTATGCTAGTTAACCGCCGCGCCCGGGCGGGGAGGGTCCGGCGTCCCGCTTTGTCTAGCTCTAGATTATTTCAACGAGAGATGGGCGCGGGCTGGTACCTCTAAAATCTTTGAGGGGCGATCCCTGGTGGCTTCCGAATCGCAAGGTCTCGCGGCACGTTATGCCTCCGCTCTGTATGAGTTGGCTGAGGGCGAGCGGTCGCTGGACGTGGTGGCTACGGATCTGACGCAGTTGCGTCAACTGATTTCGGAAAACAAAGATCTTGCAAAGTTGGTACGGTCCCCAGCATTGAGCCGAGACGAACAAGCCAAGGGCATGGCGGCCGTTCTGGAACGGTGTGCTGCGCACAAGTTAACCAGTAATTTTATTGGAGTGGTTGCTGGAAACCGGCGGTTGTTCGTGGTCAATGATATGATAAAGGCTTTTCTCGCAGAACTCGCGTACCGCCGCGGCGAGGTAGGGGCTGACGTGACCTCGGCTGTCGAATTAACTCAAGATCAGACTGAGGCCGTGACCGCCGCGCTGCGCGAGGCGATGGGCCAGAAAGTGACGGTGAACCTTGAGGTTGACCCGACACTGATCGGCGGTCTCGTAGTACGCGTGGGCTCACGTATGCTTGACAGCTCGATCAGAACCAAGCTGCAACGGTTACAATTTGCCATGAAGGGTATAGGTTGATGGATATCCGTGCTGCCGAAATTTCGTCCATCCTGAAGGAACAGATCGCCAATTTCGGCTCCGAGGCGGAGGTCGCGGAGGTTGGCCAGGTCCTCTCGGTGGGGGATGGGATAGCCCGTGTCTATGGTCTCGATCAGGTCCAAGCCGGCGAAATGGTTGAATTCCCTAATGGAATTCAGGGCATGGCGCTAAACCTTGAGAGTGACAATGTTGGAATCGTGATTTTCGGGGATGACCGTGACATCAAGGAGGGCGACACGGTTAGGCGTACCGGGGCCATCGTTGACGTTCCGGTCGGTACGGGGCTG
>PBMU01000022.1 GCA_002722775.1 Rhodospirillaceae bacterium | reverse complement strand
GCCTGCCATGCGCAGATGTACATCATGGGTACTGTTTTGCGTCACGGTAGTGAGGAACAAAAGAGCCAATACCTGCCCAAGATTGCTTCCGGGGAGCTCCGCCTTCAGGCCTTCGGTGTGTCGGAGCCGACCAGCGGCACTGACACCCTGTCGCTTCGAACGATGGCGGAGAAGAAAGGCAACGACAAATATGTGGTGAATGGCCAAAAGATTTGGACATCTCGTGCGGAGCATTCTGACCTTATGCTCTTGCTGGCTCGCACTACTCCAAAGGAAGAAGTAAAGAAACGGACGGAAGGGTTATCAGTTTTTCTGATCAATATGCGCGAACAGCTCGGGAGTGGCATGGAAATTCGTCCGATCCGCACGATGGTGAACCATTCGACTACGGAGATTTTTTTCGACAACATGGAAATCCCAGCTAACAGTTTGATTGGTGAGGAAGGCAAGGGGTTCCGTTATATACTGGACGGTATGAACGCCGAGCGGATTCTCATCAGTCACGAATCACTGGGCGACGCGCGCTGGTTCCTAAAAAAGGCGGTCGACTATGCTAATGATCGCAATGTCTTCGGTAGGCCGATTGGCCAAAACCAGGGCATACAGTTTCCGATCGCTAAAGCTTATGCCAATACCGAAGCGGCGGCACTCATGGCGGAACGCGCGGCCCAATTGTTCGAGGCAGGGGAGCCGTGTGGCGCCGAGTCTAATATGGCGAAGATGCTTGCTGCCGATGCAGCTTGGGAAGCGGGCGACACTTGTGTGCAGACCTTTGGCGGGTTCGCCTTTGCTGAGGAATACGACGTGGAGCGCAAGTACCGCGAAGCAAGGCTGTACAGGATCGCTCCGATTTCGACAAATCTAGTACTCGCTTACGTCGCCGAGCATGTACTCGGCCTACCACGATCCTACTGAGACGGAGTTATGAGCAAACCCCTTGACGGTATTCTGGTCGTGGCACTGGAGCAGGCTGTGGCCGCACCGTATTGCACCAGTCGCCTGGCTGATGCAGGCGCGCGAGTTATAAAAATCGAACGCGCTGAAGGTGATTTCGCACGCGGCTATGATCAACAAATTATGGGCCATTCCGCTTATTTTGTCTGGCTCAACCGGGGCAAGGAAAGCCTAGTGCTTGATATAAAGGATCGAGGAGATGCCGCGTTCCTCGAACGGGTATTGTCCAAGGCCGATGTGTTCGTTCAGAACCTCGCGCCTGGCGCTGCGGCGCGGGCTGGTTTCGGGTCCGAAGACCTGAGAAAACGATACTCACAACTCATCACAGTCGATATCACAGGCTACGGAGAAGAAGGCGAGTATGCAGAAATGAAGGCCTATGATTTCCTGGTCCAAGGAGAAAGTGGGTTGATCTCCGTCACTGGCTCGCCCGAGGTAATGGGCCGGGTAGGCGCATCGGTCTGCGACATAGCGGCCGGTATGTATTCAAAGATCGCAGTTCTGGAAGCGTTGATTAAAAGGGGAATCACCGGCCAAGGCTCGGCTATCAAGACCTCAATGTTCGCCGGTATGGTCGAATGGCTTTCGCCGTGGTTGCTGCATCAGGCCTACGGCACACTGAGTGAACAACGTATCGGCCTACACCATCCGGCAATAGCGCCCTATGGCGCCTACGAATGCGCTAATGGGGAGCTTATACTGATAGCCATTCAGAACCAACGCGAATGGCAGCGGCTTTGCACCGAGGTTCTTAATAAACCTAATTTAGCTGATGATTATAGAGTTGCGGACAATCCGGCACGGCTGGCGAACCGAAAGTTTCTCGACGTAGAGATCGCATCTGTACTGCGGAACCTGAAACGCGATGACGCTCGGGCCCGGCTCACCAAGGCGCAGATCGCTTTTGGCGCGGTTAATTCGATTGCGGACGTGAGCGCCCATCCGGCTTTGAATAAGATCCCGGTGGATACACCTGCCGGACGCATAGAGGTTATGGCGCCGCCTGCCCAAATGGTCGGTGAGGAGGTTGAGGTTCTGTCGGTGCCCGCCATCGGCGAACATACCGATGCCATTCGTGCGGAATTCGCGTGATCGGGGGTGCCTGATTTCAGGTAGGGCGGTCTGATTTTGAAGGATTGTCAGCGGCCACCTAGTTCAGTAGGGTTGCCTCCAGCTGCGTGGTTAGCGCCTCGACTTAAGGATTGATTCCAATACGAGGCATTCGGGATAGGGCGCAAGTTGTTAAGTATCCTGGCCGGCCGCTTGGCTGCTAAGTTTCCCGCTCTTTGTATAGAGGGCGAGGATGGAGAATTGGGAGGACTACAAATATGGATAAGACTTTTTTGAAAACTGCGGCATTTGCTGCTGTTGCCAGCGCTCTTGTTTTTGGCGCTGCGACGGACTCGGATGCCAAAGTGAAATGGAAGATGCAGGCCGCTTTCGGCTCGCAGGTTTCCCACTTAGGGCCGGCAGGACAGCGGATCGCAGAATTCGTAACCACGATGTCCAAGGGCAATTTCACCTTGAAGTTTTTCGAGCCGGGTGCATTGATTCCGCCGCTCGAGTGTTTCGACGCAGTTTCCAAGGGTTCGGTAGAATCCTGCTACACCACGCCGGGCTACCACACCGGCAAATATCCGGGTCTGGCATTCATGACCGCGGTGCCGTTTGGCCCCCAGTATGGTGAATTCTTGGCCTGGCAGTGGTATGGCGGAGGGCAGGAAATTGCCGACAGGATCTATGCCAAGCATAACCTGACATCAATTCCGTGCGGATCAATTGGCGCCGAGACGTCCGGTTGGTTCAAGAACGAGATCAAGGACATCTCCGAACTGAAGGGCATCAAGATGCGCTTCTTCGGCCTAGGCGCTAAGGTGATGACCAAGATTGGCGTATCCACACAGCTGTTGGCCGGCGCAGACATTTACCCGGCTCTGGAGCGGGGTGTGATCGACGCGACTGAATTTTCGATGCCGAATATGGACATCGATTACGGCTTCTATCAGATTGCCAAGAACAACTACTATCCGGGTTGGCATCAGCAGATTTCGATCGGTGAACTTCTCGTGAATAAGGGCAAGCACGACGGTCTGCACAAGGCTCACCAGATGATGCTCGATGTCGGTTGCAAGGCGAACATGGTGATCGAGTACGCTGAAACCGAAGCTAAGAACCCAGCGGCTATGATGAAAATGAAGACCGAGTACGGTGTTACCAACCGTCGCTGGAAAGACTCGGATCTGGCCGTTCTCGAGAAGGCTTGGCGGGAAGTTGTCGCGGAAGAGTCCGCGAAGGACGCCACTTTCAAGGAGTTCGCCGACAGTTACTTCGCGTTCCGGAAGATTTACAAGATCTGGGGCGACGCGCAGTCTCTGAAGTCGACTTATCTTGACTGATAAATGACGACTTACAGGTGGCGTGGCGTACGCTCGCTGCCATCAAGATGGGATCGGGGACCCAGATGGGTCCCCGGTTTTCGTTGGGTGTGGAACCGCAAGTACCCAGCCAACATTGATCCTACGTGTGATTCCGCCGGACATAAGCGCATTTACGCTTACTCACGGGATTCCGACAATGTTATAGAGCTATCTATCTAAAGCGGACAACTAATCATGGCTCAGCTAAGCACGCCTCCCGCTGCCTCGTCTTCGGAAACAAAGGCAATAATCTTAATCTTGGCGTTTGTGGCTTTTGTGGTCCTTGTCGGGATAGTCTCCGTGGGCCTAGAATCAACCAATGTAATGGCGGAGTCCGAAGTCGGACGCAGCGAGGCGATCTATTTAGTCGCCCAGGAATATATCTCCATCGCAATGTTCATGAGCCTGGCCTTCCTGCTGTTCTCGGGGTATCCGGTCGCCTTCATCCTGGGCGGATTGTCCATGGTGTTTGGAGTGCTTGGTTACTTCTTTGATATCTTCTCGCTGATCGAATTTTTTAATTTCGTGCCTCGGATCTGGGGGATGGCCTGCGAAAACCTTGTACTAGTCGCAGTTCCGGCCTTCGTCTTCATGGGCGTAATGTTAGAACGCAGTGGAATTGCCAACGACCTTTTATACTGTGTGCAGGTTTTGTTACGCCGAGTACCCGGCGCTCTTGCGCTGGCGGTCACTGTGATGGGTACGATACTAGCCGCGATGACTGGTATTATTGGTGCTTCAGTAACCATGATGACGGCACTGGCACTGCCTACGATGATGCGCCAGGGCTACAGCCACGCCCTCGCAACTGGGGTGATAGCGGCATCCGGAACCCTCGGTATTTTAATCCCTCCGAGCATCATGTTGATCATCATGGCCGACCTGATGGCGATCTCGGTCGGTAACGTGTTTATGGCGGCGGTGTTGCCAGGCCTTACGCTCGCCGGTTTCTATCTGATCTTTGTGGCCTCACTTGCCGCTGTAAAGCCGGAAATGGCGCCGCCTTTGCCGAAGCACTTGCTCAATATTCCACGGAAGGAAATGGGTCCGCTGGTGGCCAGGAGCTTCCTGCCGCCGGTTTTCTTAATCACTTTGATCAAGGGCTCGATCTTGTTCGGCTGGGCGACGCCTTCCGAGGCTGGTGCTGTTGGCGCTTTTGGGGCGACGTTGTTGGCCGCTGCCAATCGGCGGTTGACACGTTCGACTTTGGTGGGTGTGTGCCATACCTCGGCGCGTACTGTTTCGATGATCTTCTTCATCGTGATAAGCGCCACATGCTTCGCCTATGTCTATCGTTCGCTGGGCGGTGATGATGTTGTTGAGCATCTGATTATCGAGAAGGCTGGTCTAGGACCTTGGGGGATGCTGATCCTAGTTATGGTGATCGTGTTTTTCCTGGGTTTCTTTCTGGATTTTCTCGAGATCACCCTAATCGTGTTGCCGGTGTTCACGCCGCTGATCGTCAACATGGATTTCGGGGACCACCTGCCGGTGGCAGATATCGAATATTGGTTCATCATTCTTCTAGCGGTGAATCTTCAGACGTCGTTCCTGACCCCACCTTTTGGTTTTGCACTGTTCTACATGAAGGGAATTGCGCCCCGTGAAATCAAGATTGAGTCGATTTACAAAGGAATAATTCCCTTTGTAATCCTGCAGGCGCTCGGAGTGGTCACAGTTATGGCGTTTCCAGATGTTGCACTCTGGCTCATGCATACGGCATATGACTGATTGGGGAGGCGGCCGGAATCTAAGGACGAATTCACGATCGCGTGTCTGATCCTTCTATCTGCGGTTTGCCTTGGGCATGGTTTTCGTTGGTGGGGGACATTAGACAGAAATTTCGGCTGATATGACGGCATTGTAACCCTGCCTCGACTGTCGTAGTTTGGGCCCAGGTTAACGATGCGCCCGTGTAAGAGCACGGACGCTAAAGTTGTCCGAGGAGGGTTGTTAAGAGCGGCAGCTTAAGTCGCCTGATATTATTTGTAACGAAGGCTTGGGGACGAGCAATGGATGAATCAAGCGTAGGCGGCAACCGCACCGTAGAAGGCAAGATTGCCATACTGCTGGGCGCGCTGTTGACTTTGATCGTGGTTTTGGCCGCATTCGCCTCGTATAACTATTCCAGCTTCCTGATGGACGAAAACGAGATTGCACGTGGCGAGGCACTGGTTTGGGTCGCGCAAGAATATATCTCGATGGTCATGTTCGTTACCTTGGCTCTTTTGCTTTTCTCGGGATACCCGGTGGCTTTCATCCTCGGCGGATTGTCGATGTTGTTCGGCGTGCTTGGCTTTTTCCTTGAGAGCTTCTCACTTATCGAATTTTTCAACTTTATCCCCCGAATCTGGGGGCAGGCATGTGAGAATCTAGTGCTAGTCGCGGTTCCAGCATTCGTTTTTATGGGCGTGATGATGGAACGAAGCGGCATCGCTAACGACCTGCTCTATTGCGTTCAAGTGCTCTTGAAGCGGGTTCCTGGTGCACTCGCGCTGGCCGTCACGGTGATGGGAACGATTCTGGCTGCGATGACCGGCATCATCGGTGCCTCGGTCACCATGATGACGGCGTTAGCTTTACCCACAATGATGCGCCAGGGTTACAGCCACTCTCTGTCCTGTGGGGTGATCGCGGCCTCCGGAACCCTCGGGATTCTGATTCCGCCGAGCATCATGTTGATCATCATGGCCGATCTAATGGCGATCTCGGTCGGCAACGTGTTTATGGCGGCAGTTGTTCCGGGCCTCACTCTGGCGGCGTTCTACCTGATTTTCGTGGCCACCATATCGGCTGTTAAGCCGAGTCTTGCGCCACCTTTGCCGGCTAACCTTTTGAATGTACCCAGGGGTGAAATGGGGCCCCTTATTGCGCGAAGTTTCCTGCCGCCGGTGTTCCTCATAACTTTGATCAAAGGGTCGATCCTGCTCGGCTGGGCGACGCCATCAGAGGCGGGAGCCGTAGGCGCGTTCGGTGCCACCCTTTTGGCTGCGTTTAACAGGCGCCTAAATAAGGAAACTTTGGTTGGTGTCTGTCATACGTCGGCCAAGACAGTATCGATGATATTTTTCATTGTGATCAGCGCAACCTGCTTCGCCTATGTGTATCGCTCTCTTGGCGGTGATGACGTGGTGGAGCATCTGATTGTCGAAAAGGCCGGTCTTGGACCGTGGGGAATGCTCTTCCTGATTATGGGGATCGTGTTCTTCCTGGGTTTTTTCCTGGATTGGCTCGAAATTACCCTGATCGTGTTGCCGGTGTTTACGCCGCTCGTGGCGGGTCTCGATTTTGGCGGGCATCTAGCGCAGAATGACATCAAGTTCTGGTTCATCATCCTGTTGGCAGTTAACCTACAAACATCGTTCCTGACTCCGCCGTTCGGGTTCGCGTTGTTTTATATGAAGGGGATCGCGCCGAGGGAAATCAAGATCGAAGAAATATATAAAGGCATCATTCCTTTCGTGATCCTCCAGGCTATGGGCGTGATCACTGTGCTGGCTTTTCCGAACGTGGCGCTATGGTTGATGCATGTGGTGCACGGACATTGATACACGTGCTGCAAGGATTAAGAGTGGAGACAAGAAATGGCTGCAGAAGATTCGGTCAATAGCGGCGATATCACAGGTGGTCGGCTCCTCAGTCCGGGGGCCGCAAGAGGTTTGGTGATTGCCTCTCTAAAGCTTCGGGACTTTGTAGACTTCTGCGGGCGTTGGGCGTCCCTGCTGTTTATACCGATGATTGTGGTGACGGTCTATGACGTTTGCTTGCGAAAGACTGGAAAGTTTCAGATCGATTTAAAGTTTGCCGCTGAGAACATCGGTCTCGGCCCGCTTTTCGAGTCGACCTTGTTACAAGAAACCGAATGGCATCTGCACACTGCGCTGTTTGCCATGGTTCTCGGTTTTGGCTGCGTCTGGAACACGCAGGTCAGGGTCGATTTGGTGCGTGAGCATCTAGCGTTCCGCCGGAAGGCGTGGCTAGAACTGCTAGGTGCGACGTTCTTTATGATACCGTACACTGCGGTGGTCATTTATTTCGCCGCGTCCTTCGCATATGACTCTTGGGCGATCAGTGAGATCTCTGCGTCCCAGGTCGGCCTACCGCATCGCTGGATCATCAAGACAATCCTCACGATGGGACTGATAGTAGCCATGATAGCGGGTTTCGCGGTGTGGCTGCAGGCGTTCCTCGCGCTTACCGCGCCTCGAGAGTTGCGATATGAACTCATGACACTCGAGTGGCCCGAGCATGAAGGCGGGTCGATTGAGGGCAAGGAGCGTATGGCTGTCGATTTGGGTGTGTCGGTGGAAGAAGATTTGGCACGCCAGACCCAACAGATCTTGGGTGAGGACGCGTTAAAAAAGGATTGAGGACGCGACCCGCGCCGAAATGGCGGGTTTGAAAAATTCCAAATCCGGGCGCTCGGCGGAAAAATGCCGGGCGCCCTTTGGTTTGGTGGTTGTCACCTGTGGGAGAATGTAGGGCATGTTCAAGTGGAACGAGTTCCTGAAACGTTATGTCTGGGACGAAGAAACCACACCCTATTTCACGGCTGTACCAAAGTTGAGTCGGGAGCAGGCCGACAGTGAATTGTTTTTCTTTGCGCTGATGGCCACGGTTCTTTTTGGTATTGCAACCTTCGCCTCGATGTCAGGCCAGGCGCCTTATGGCGTTTCCAAGTTGGCGGCTATTTACTGCTTCACCGTCGTGGCTGGTGCGGTGCTCGTGGGCACTGTCAAGACCGTTTACGCGGCCATCTACACAATGAGTGCGCCGATTGCAGCTCTGGTAGCCTTGTTTTTCTTGGGTTTTCCCGAGAGCATGGCTCTGGTCGACGAACTTGTATTGCTAGCGCTATTGCTACTGGTGACTCGGTATATGTGGCGGGTGATCTTGATTTGTCACGTGTATTCGATCCTACCGAGCCGACCGTCACAAAAGCGGTCTCGCCGGCGTTTGTTCTGATAGGCGGTCGGGCGAAGATCAACGAATGCCTCTCGCCAGTCTAAATAGATTCCTACTGTCGAGTTATCGGCCTCATCAGGTCGTCTTTATTCTCGGATTCGGGGCTATGCTGGTGGTCGATATGTTCTGGCTACAAGGATGGGCCACGTTTTGGGTGATGATCAGTTGGTCTCCCGTGTTTGGTGTGCATTTCATGGTCTACCGAGCCCAATCGGTTGACGAGCGTTGGGTGTATCAGCGCATGATTTTTGACGTCTACCGGCCCTGGGACACAGGCCATATTGAGGAAATTAGAAATAGCCCATTTGGAAAATCGGTATACCGTACGGAGCTAGGTCGGGTCGACGAACAGGGTAATCCGATCAAGAATGACCAGCACCCTGAGGAAACCAAAGCTCTAAAGAGCAAGGAACCGCCATAATTCGGCAACGCCAATTGGAAAATAAGTTTAGAGCGCTACTACTGCAGGAATCGGTAAAGACAGTGATGTTGAAGTGGCACCCGGCTCAGCGCACATTGGTCAGTGCGGCCCGAATAGGATCATGAACGGCTGCGTCGCCCCGCGCCGCGGCGTTTGCGCATCATTTCCTCCCACTCTCGTATCACCTTTGCGCGGCGCTCCTCGAATGCGGCTCGAAGCCGCTTCGCCTGTTTGACCTTGGTGTGGTGGAGATTTCGCAAATTGGCGAGCCGGGCTTTTTTTGCGGCCGAGAATTTCCGGCGCTGGATGTCGCGACGCTCCATCCAATCGATCGTGGACTTCGAACGGGTGGTAACTAGTTTTCCATTGGTAACCTTGGACTTTAACTTATACACGGCGACGCGATATTGGTTGCCACGAGCGTTCTCGCTGGTGTGATACCGCGCCACTGCCTTTGGCCACGAGCCATGATCCTCTCGAAGCTGACGTAAGAACGCGCCCGCATAACCAGCGTTTGTTGCCGGATCGAAAGCGTCTTCCAAGGTTCGAAATGCGTGGGGATGGTACCGTAGATTGATTTGGAAACAGCCGACATCGATGTTTGAACGACCCTCATCGCGAAGTGCAGAAACAGCAGCTAGGGCTTCTTCCTTCGTGGCGTGATGCACGCCAGGTCCGCCAGAAGATACAGTCCATGGCCAAGCGACGCTGCGACGCGCAACAGGATCCCAACGTCCAGATTCCTTTAAAGAAATTGCGAAAAGTAACCCCTTAGGAATTGCTTCGGCGATTTCGATTTTGCGCGCTGCCGTTTCGCATTGCGCGGCGGCTATACGATCGGCAGACTCAAGTGCGGCGCCACTCTTGGTGCCGATTATCGCGATGATCATGGTAGCAATGGCAATAGTCCTGCGCATACTCTCTCTCCTTGCGCAACTACTCAAGCAATCGGCATGCCAGTTAGATCTTGCTACTCAGCGGCCTCCCCTATTGCCACATTCGGGTTGTCCAAATTCCCCAGTGTCTGGATCAGTTCCGCCATGTGCCCTATCACACATTCGATCTGTTGGGTGCGCGAGAGTCGGGCCTCGTCCATGTAAAGATTGCGATTTAATTCGATCTGGAGGGCGTGTATTCCGTTCAACGGACGGCCATAGTGTTGGGTCACGAAACCGCCGGCATAGGGTTTGTTGCGGCGGACGGTGTAGCCCATTGCACGCAGGGCGCGTTCGGCCTCGGCAATAACCAAGGCGCCACAAGACGTCCCATGGCAGTCACCTAGCACAATGTCGTTATCGGTTCCCTGGTTCTGTTGTTTGCGGCCGTGGATTGCCGCGCCCGACGGCATCGAATGACAATCCAAAAGAATGCAATAGCCGAACTTGTCGCGGGTTTCGTCGAGTAACGCGCTCAGCGCCTTGTGATAGGGACGATAATGGCGAAAAATCCGCTGTTCAGCCTCGTCAAAGGTGAGCTTCTCACGATAAACAGTCTCGGCATTGGAAACTACCTTGGCGATAGTGCCGAGGCCGGCCGCTATGCGCGAATTCCGCGTGACGGCATGTTCGGGTAGGTCATCAGAGAACATATCTGGGTCGAGTTCATAGGCTTCGCGATTGACGTCGATGTAGACCCTAGGAAACAGTGCTTGAACCAGAGGTGCGCCTAGCAGGGGGGCAGTGCCGAAAATTTCTTCGACGAAACTGTCCTCGGACGACCTAAGCCGCATGTGATCGAGACGTGACTGTTCTAGAAATTCCGCTGAATAGACGCGTCCACTATGTGGCGAGGCAACCACAAGTGGAGCGGTTTGATCCACCGGGTAATCGATCCGCACCAATGTGCCTTGGATCCGATCGACAACGGTAAAGTCCTGTTTTCCGTTCGGTACGATGGTCGAGTGGGGGCGGGTAGATTGCCCTTTTGGTCGCTTATTCATATAGATGACTTAGAGCAATGATGGCCCGCTGTCATCCTACCAAATGGGATTGCATGACTCTGTTTCTGGGCTTGCCAAATTTGCCGCGTCGAGTATAACCACGACGTCCTGGCGGTCGGCTTTCCACCCGGTTTGCACACCCTTGGGGCGCGTAGCTCAGCGGGAGAGCACTACGTTGACATCGTAGGGGTCACTGGTTCAATCCCAGTCGCGCCCACCATTTCTTGTCGGAAGTGGTACATCGATACACAAAATAGAATGTCTCGTTGACGTTTATATGCCTTAATAACCACGTTGCGAAGAATCCTGAAACCGAAGCAAAACAATTGTCTTCATTGGACATCGTAAAAGCGCAACAGATGGCGAACCGCCTCCTCACAACTTCGGTTATTTTGATAAAGGCTGGGCTGCTTATAAAGTAAGCGCACACGTAGAAGTAGTGCAGTGGTATCGCAAGGCGGCGTCCTGGAACGGGTCAGGGTTTCCAATCGAACGTGGGATATTGCATATGACAATTAAAGGCAGAAAACTTTCTCGCATGATGTGTCGGCGATCTATGTGACACCCCGTGGATAGCATCCTTAGTGTTTAGTCCGACGAATAAGAAATTTGCCTCATATTTTACAGTCTTAAAGGCTTTTATTTTAGTCTGGTGCTCCTTTCTGCTGTTGACGATAGGATCTGCAGCATTCGTTGGATTCCTATCAGGGACTCGTTCGTAAAGCACCAAATCTCCACCTTTTGATTCGTCCCCATCCCTCAGTTAAAAAGCCAACCCAAAGGCTTCGTGCTTTATCTAGGTGAGGCCCTCTAACACTCGAAGGCTCATTCAAATTTGGAGTGTTGGCATCAATAGATGACTGGAGCAAGATCGGCGTGTCTGAAAAAGAATCGATTCCCTGAATGCCGATTTTTGTATGTTGCAAGAATTTCAGGAACTGATGGCCGTGGGGATGCGACAATTTTATATGTCTCTCGAATACTCTCAAAAAATGTTTTAGATATTCTGGATCAGAATTCCTTTTTAGAAATTGTTCCCAGGTCGGCGACACTACGTTGGATTGCAAATAATTTGAATATCTAAAACTCAGTCGAATATTGCTTTTATTCGGAAAACCGGGAAAATTTTCGATTTTTGGAAAATTGTTAATCAGGTCATTAAAAAGCTCTTTATCTAATACATTCCGTTTCACGATGTGGGGAAATGGATAGTCAACTATATCATGTTCTGTAAGGTTCGCGAGTAGTGATATCATGAGTTGATTTTGTGTACCTATGTGGAGATGATTCAGAAAAGCCGCACCCAAAAATTTAACCATAGCCTTATCGTTACGTTATAAGCATGTAGGGATCAACAAGTTACGTCCAGGACGGGCTTAAGGTCAGGTTCTGAATAAGAAGATAGCGGCAATCCTATGATCGACCTGAAAAATTTAACAAACGATCCAAGCATTTTTTCGTGTCAGGCTGCAAGAATAGCGACTAACGCTGGTGCATTAAATTCAGTGAAGGTACCAGATAAACTTAACCCGTAATGGATGGAATATTATGGGCAAAATCAATCAAGTCGAAAGAATCACATATAGTGGTGGGTTGCTTGGTTTGTTGTTCGGTAGCCCCTTAAGAAAGCTTAATGAGCGGGTTACGCAAATGAATAAAAATGGTTGGAACTTGCATTTCATTCATCAAGATAATCCAAACTTATTAATATTAATTTTACGCTGGTTTATACTTCTGATGACACTAGGCCTATGGACCATTGGAAATAGTGAGATCCTAGTGTTTCAAAAAGAAGATGGATGATGGCAGAGGTCATTTCCCTCTACTAGAAGAGTGCGAGGGGTAGTGGGCTAACAAACGCCGACAAACAGGGGTTACCTCGCTCGGAGTTCATTAGTAAGGCTTATAGAGAACTTATAAATATGATGAGCGGTGCACAAAATCGCCGCGCCTTCCAAATTTGGGCATAGAGGGCGCATTGGACCTCTGCACATCAAGGGGCGCTGGCATTAGCTCATTCCGAAGCGTCCGTTTATTCTCCTTCCTTTTCACCAATATTCTTATAAGCTGTTCGCTCTGGTAGAGCTCATTTTTTTGTCAGGGAACAATCTACCTTTTTTTGAGTTATATAAACCGTTGGTAAATGTGTTTTCTTCTCTAGGGTCTCGAGGTTTGTCCTTCTATTGTGCGTCTGCCCTAAATCACCCGTCCTGATAAACTTCAAGAGATCAAAATGAAACTCAAATTCGTTTATTTTAATTTTCCGTTTTGGCGAGCTGAACTTGGGAAAATTGCCCTCTATTTTGGCCACGTCAAATTTGAAACACGTATTGTGGAAACCTCAGAGTTTGCCGCAATCAAACGCGACGGCGTTTTGAATGACGGCACTGTTATTCCCTTTCACCAACTCCCGTGTCTCCTGGTTGATGATGTGCCGCTCTGTCAAACAGGCGCAATTGCGCGGTTTTGCGGAAAACTCTCAGGCTTTTATCCAGATGGTCAACCGATCTTGGCGGCTCAAACCGACCAGTTCATAGATATTGCAACCGATATAACTGAATTGGTCAGCTTTACAGGCAGGGACAAAGAACCAGAGATTAAAATTTCAGAGCGTCAGGAATTAGTAAAAGACGGATTAGCTAGAAAATTGTCGATTCTCGATAAAATGATCGGTGCGAATTGCGACTGGATCGTTGGTGAAAAGATCGGTCTCGCGGATATTGCTATCTGGCGGCTTTCTGGTTGGCTCTCATCTGGATCAATTGATGGTATTCCAAAAGAGATAATATTTCCTTTTAGAAACATTTTGCGGATTTGCAGGGCTGTTGACCGGCATCCCAAAATAATGGCGTGGGTTCAGGAGACTTATCCTCAAGAATACAATCGAGGCACCTTTAATATTCAAAGCTAGTAGAAACTACCGAAGCCTTTGATTGCTTGTATCGTTCTAGTTTTCTTTATCCAGATTTCTGGCGAGTGAGGAATGGGTTTCTCCCATCGTTGTGCGTTTAATTAAGATATCGTTTTGAAAACGTGCGAAGTTCCTCACCTCAATCTCAGCTGCGTCCGCATATGTCTCGATAAGTTAGTTTGGTGGGCCCTCTGCAATATCACTGAGCAGTTCTTACGTCCCATAGAGTTTTTTGGCTCGCGATCTGCCAAGTGTCAATGTTATTGGAAATGTCACTCACGATTCGGCTTAGATAGCAAAAGCCATAGATATGACCCGAACCAAAATCTCGAGAGGCCCCAAGAACAGGCAAAGTCGCTGTGTCTAGTTAGCTGGTTCCCGAGAACGCCGGAGATAGGGTCACTGGACTTACTATCCTAGTATTTCTACTCTCGCCAATAAAACAAAGGCAAATAAGGTGCTTTGAAATGAAACGCTTGTTACCTATTTTAGTGGGGTTTGGAGTTATTTTCGGGTCGCCAGCGCAGGCGGGGATCAATCTCTATTGTCAGGATAAAATGGCGACTGGTTTTATCAAAGACGAAAGAACAAATTCATGGAAAATAAAGAAATTCGAATTAAAGAGCTATAAAATACAATTCGATAATAAATATTCCACGTTAAGAGGGGTGATGTTTTTGCCAGCAAAATGTAATTCACCATATAAAAACGCTTCCAGATTATTATTTTGTGTTCATACATTTCCTACACATGAAATTTTCATTTTTGATAAAAATTCACAAAGGTATACATTTTCAGAAGTGACAGGTGGATATGCGTTGAACAATAGCGACGCAGAAATTTTACACGTAGGAACATGTAAAAAATTATAAGTCTGGTTTGTGGGTCCGTAATAGATAGATTAATTAGGACCTATCTATAGTGTACGAGGATTTCTTTATTTCTGGTAAATCTCCCCCGTTACGCAATGTATGCATATGTTGTGAGGTTTTAAAAGGGCCCGCGTCTCCCTAATGTATGGATAAGGGAGACGGCTGACGTCAATCTAAGGTGCATATTTTAGATACAGGCGCTGGAGCTTAATGTAGAGGTCAATAAAACGTTCCATTAGATCCGAACGAAGTGCGGCTGTGGATTCTAAGATCTCCGCGCTCGATAGTTCGTCGGTGTGGTCTTTCATAAGAGCGTTTTCGTCCTGGAAGAGACTCCGAGTGGCAGTGATTGTCTTGAACATGATATTTGTCCCGACTTGTGTTTCTCTGAAGCGTTGAACATGTCGGGAGTATGGGGACGG